>JBJMLJ010000380.1:0-7197 GCA_045805365.1 Thermoleophilaceae bacterium | reverse complement strand
GCGGGTGTCGAGCCCATGGCTCATCGGCAGGTCCGCGCGAGCGGCGTCCGCCCCGGCCCAGCGCGTGAATTCCGGATTCGGGCCGCGCCCACCGCAATGGGCTGGGATCGAGAAGCTGAGCGTCCCCCGTCGCCAGTAGTCCTCGATGGCGTCGCCGATCGGCGCCGCCTCCTGGGACTTCTCAACGGGGCCGGCGCGCTTCTTCAGCCTTCCCTTCGCCTCGTTGACGACCTTCGCTACCCGACGCCTGCTCATGTCCCCGGATTACCCCGCGGCAAGGCTGGACATGTGCGAACGGCGCCGGCTTGCGCCGGTTAGGCGGCTCTGGCTCCTCCTGCCGTCCTCAGCTCGACTTCCTACCGCCCTTGCGGCCGGCCGCCTTCTTCTGGGCTGTGTTGCCACCGCTGCCGCCACCGCTGCTCTTGCGGCTGCGGCTGCTGCCCGAGCTCTTTCCGCCTCTGCTCGAGGATCCCTCCGAGTTGGAGATCGCCGCAGCGCGGGACTTGCTCATCCCCTTCTTGCGCAGGCCCTCGTACTGCTTGTCGCTCTTGACGCTCGAACCGTGATCCTTGGCCATTTTCCTTGCCTCCTTCGGTCAGCCGGACAGGCGCTTTTGCAGCGCCTCCTTGCCCTGCTCGCCGCCCCGCCGGCTTGCCTCCTGGGCGCGGCGGAAGAGCTCGGCGAGCTCCGAGTCGCCATCCCGCTCGGCGTCCTGGACGTAGTCCTCCAGGCGCAGCGCGTTGCTCAGGCACTGCTCTGTGAACCAGATCAGGTTGTAGTGCTTGTCCTTGGTTCCCGTGACCTGCCCGGTCTCTTGCGTACTTCCCTCCATTGACCCTCCTCGCATTCGCTCGCCAGCCGGTTACCCCGACTTTGCGTTCAGCGAACCCATCGCCGAGCGTCGCTTCAGGACGAGGGGCCCTCACCGATTCCGTTAGCGGAGTGGCCCATCGCGGTAATCCCGGGGAGATGGAATCGGCCGACAGCGACCGGACCTGGTTCCGGCTCCATCCCCGCGGTGACGATCCGGAGCGACTGCTCGACCCGAAGCGCCAGCGCTCGGAGCCGTGGGGTGGCACCATCTACGGCCGCTGCCCGAAATGCGGGGGCGAGGGCCGGACGTTGCACGAGTGCGAGTCCTGTCGCGAGATTGCGAACCCGTCCTGTCCGGCGTGTGGCGGACGCAGGAGCGACCGCGCTGCATGTCCAGCCTGCGGAGGAACCGGCGAGCTGGACGACGCCGAGCGTGACGGCGTGAGCGTCTTCCCGGAGGAGGACGGCCTCTACCGATACATGCTTCGCCGTGATGCCGACCTCGACGACTCTCAGCTCTTGGAGCTCGAAGGTGAGCCGAGCGACGACGAGGACTTTGACGCCGCCGCCGTGCGCGAGCCCGACTGGGCTCGCATCAGTGCCCTGAGCAACTCGTAGAGGGCCACATCCGCCAAGGCGGAGGGCGGAGCAGCTTCGGCTCTTGCTCCGCCTCCGCCGATCGTTCGCCGGTTGGCTTCCGCCCGCCCGGGAAATGGGGCGACCATGCGAGTGGCCGTTATAGGCGCCACCGGCAACATCGGCACGAGCGTCCTGCACAGTCTCGTGGGCGATCCGGAGGTCGAGTCGACTGTCGCGCTCGCCCGTCGGGCCGCGAACGGCATCCACGGGGTGGACTGGCGCCAGCGTGACGTGACCAGGGACGACATACGTCCCGACCTGGAGGGCGCAGACGCCGTGATCTGCCTCTCTTGGCTGATCCAGCCTTCCCGTGACCTGGAGAAGTTGGCCGCGGTCAACGTCGACGGCAGCCGAACCGTGTTCGAGGCGGCCGCCGCCGTGGGCGTGACGACGCTTCTCTATTCCTCGTCGGTGGGCGCCTACTCTCCCGGTCCAAAGGACCGAGCCGTCGACGAGAGCTGGCCCACCGAGGGGATACAGAGCTCGTTTTACTCGAGCCACAAGGCGGAGGTGGAGCGCGTCCTTGACGGGGTGGAGTCGCGCCACCGGGAGATGCGAGTCGTGCGCATGCGCCCCGCGCTTGTCTTCAAGCGCGAGGCGGCGTCCGAGATCCGGCGCTATTTCATCGGACCGCTGCTGCCCGGCTTCCTGGTCCGTCCGAGCCTCATACCGGTAGTTCCCAGGGCCGCCAGGCTGCGGTTCCAGGCGGTCCATTCAGTCGACGTCGGCGAGGCGTTCCGGCTGGCGCTGCACGCCGACGTCCGCGGGGCCTTCAACCTGGCCGCGGATCCTGTGCTCGACGGCGACGAGCTGGGCCGCCTCCTGGGCGCGCGCCCCGTTCCCGTCCACACCGGCCTGCTCCGGGCGGCCGCGGACGTGTCCTGGCGGCTACGGCTCCAGCCCAGCCCGCCGGGCTGGGTCGACATGGCGTTGAGCGTCCCGATCATGGACACCCGGCGAGTGCGAACCGAGCTCGGCTGGGCCCCGCGGCGCAGCGCCGGCGACGCCCTGCTCGAGCTGCTCGCAGGCCTGCGCGACAGTGCCGGAGCGGGGACGCCACCCCTCGACCCGTCGGCCGGCGGACCGCTTCGAAGCAGGGAGATCTTGACCGGAGTCGGAGCAAGGGAGACGTCCGGGCAACGAAGTACCTGACCGGCGTTCCATTCGATCGAGGTGCGCCGCTAGCGCCGTGGGCGCGGCCGGGCCTCGTCGTCCTCGGCCAGGGGCGTGTTGTCCGCCGGCTCGTGGCTCTCGTCCGCTGTCGGCTCGCCCTCAAGCCGGCCCAGACGCTCGCGGCTGCGGCGGGCGTCCTCTTGCTTCTCGGCCTCGGCCGGCCGGGAGCCCGCCTCACGAAGTATGCGTTGCCGTTCTCCGTTGCTCATGGCTTCGTCCTTACCCGGTCATCTCCGCCTACCACCATTTCACGGGTCTCGTGTAGCTACCGTCGGGCTGGGTAGTCGACGACTCATGGCTACTTGCGAGGTCTGCGGAAATGAATACGACAAGGCGATGGAGCTGACACTCGGCGGCAAGACGCACGTCTTCGACTCGTTCGAATGCGCCATCCATGCCGTGGCACCGACATGCGAGCACTGCGGCTGCCGGATCATCGGCCATGGCATCGAGGCCGAGGGCCGGGTGTTCTGCTGCGCGCACTGCGCGTCCCAGGCGGGCATCGAAGGCGCGCAGGACCGCGTCGCCTGAGAACAACCCGGAGGAGCCGAGAATGGCCAGCGAGAAGCACCGTCAAGCTGCGAAAAAGAACGTGAAAGAAGGCCCAGGCGGGCGCGCGAAGCAGCCGCTCGATCAGCAAGCTGCCGAAGCAAACCCGGAGGGACCTGGGCCGTGAGGGCGCCAAGGCGGCCGCCCGCAAGCGCGGCGCTTCCAAGGGCACGGGGAGCGGCGCGGGAGCGATGACGGTCACGGAGCTGCGGCGCGAGGCGGCCAAGCTCGGGATCGAGGGCCGGTCGAAGATGGGCAAGGCGTCGCTGATTCGAGCGGTCGGCCAGAAGCGCCGTTCGAGCTGAGGCCTCGGTCGTGGTCGAGCTCTTCCCCGGTGTCTTCCACTGGAGCGTGTTCCACGAGCCGATCCGGGGCCGGGTCAGCTCTTACTACGTTCGCCCGGCTGGAATCGTGATCGACCCGAAGCTGCCGGACGGCGGCTTCGAGGAACTGCCGGGCCGGCCCGAGCAGGTGGTGCTCACGACCGGTCTCCACAATCGCGACGCGCGCCAGTTCGCGGAGGCATTCGATATCCCGATACGCGCGTCCGAGGAGGCACTCGAGCGTCTCGGCGGCGACCTCGAGGTCGAGCCCTTCCGTGACCGCGACGAGATCGCTCCCGGCGTGACGGCGCTCACTATCGACAAGCTGGCCCCGGACGAGGGGGCGCTGCTTATCGCTGTCGACGCCGGCGCCCTCGCGTTCGCCGACGGCATCCACCGCTACGGCGGCGCGCTGGGGTTCTTCGGCGACGACCTGCTGGGCGACGACCCCGGAGCTGTCAAGCAGGGCCTGAAGGACGCCTACCGCGGGCTGCTGACGCGGGACTTCGACCATCTCCTGTTCGCGCACGGCGACCCCCTGGTCGGCGGCGGCAAGGCCGCCCTGAAGAAATTCGTCAACAGTCCAGCCGGCGAAGAGGACTACGGACAGGCGATCTAGCGGTGGCGAGACTCGGCTACGCGATCTCGACCGAAGAGCAGAACTCCGGCGTATGACCGGCTGGCGGACGGGGCTTCGACTTCGCGCTGATCCCGGACTACCGAGGCTGGAGCAGCTAGGAGTTCGCTTCCAGCGGTGCCGGGTAACCGCGGGCGGTACCCGTCGAAAGGAATCGAAATGTTCGAGCGCCTGAACACGCCGCAGGAGCTCTTCAGCTACAAGCTCGGAGCTGCGCTGAAGATGGAGAACACCGTGCTGGAGATGCTCGGCAACCTTGAGGAGGCGTCGCAGAGCGACGACCTGAAGCAGCAGTTCAGCCGCCACGCCGACGAGACGCGTGAGCAGATCCGGAACATCGAGCAAGCCTTCTCGGCGCTCGGGGAGGAGCCCGACGACAGCCCCTGCCCCGCGATCGAGGGCCTGGACAAGGAAGGCAAGGCCAATATCAAGAAGGCCGACGACAGCGTCGTCGACGCGGTCATCCTGTCGGGCGCCGCGGAGACCGAACATCACGAAATAGCGGTCTACGAGGGCCTGATCACCCACGCCGAGGCGATGGGCAAGCAGGACGTCGTGCAGCTGCTGCAGCAGAACCTGGAGCAGGAGCAGCACACCCTCGACGAGGTCAAGCAGGCCACCCAGAAGCTGGCCCAGACCCAGGTCGCCGCTTAGCCCCCGATCGATCAGAGCCGGCCCGCCCCAGGGGGTAGTAGCTCTTCGAGCGGACCGGCTACGCGAAGGGCCACAACGAGGCCGTGGGGTCGTCCGAGGGCCGCATCCTGCCGAGCGCGCGCAGGATGGCCAAGCTGGGCGTCGCCGACGGCCGGGCGATCGAGGTGCCTTCGGCGGTGGAGACCAATGTCCGCCAGACGGCTAGCCAGAGTGGCTCGCACGTCGCGCAAGAGGTACTTAGCCGATAAGGCGGGAAGCTGGCGCGGCCGCGCTGGTCAGACCAGTTTGAGCGCGAGCTCAACGACCAGCAACGCCGGCGTCAGCACGAGCACGACGAGCGCGGTGGTCGCTACCCCGAACCCCCAGCGTCTTGCCGATCGCCGGAGTCTGGCGCCGACTATCAGCCGGGCGGCGTGGACCCGCGCTCCCAGCGGCGCTCCCCGTTGCCGGAGCAGCGCCGCCCGGACACGCCGTTCCCAGACGACGATCATGCGCGCAGCCTCGAGCTTGGCGCGGCGGCGATACCAGGGCAGCCGTTGCCGGCGTCCCCGCCAGTAGGCGAGCGCCTCCACACCGTCTCGTAGGTCCGGAGGGGCCTGGAGCCGCGCCAGGAGCTCGTCGTCGGGGGAGAGCAAGCCCGTTTCCATCGGGCACCAATACTGGCAGGGACGCTTACGCCGGCGTTCAACCGCGAGGGCTCGGCGCTCGCAACCAAGAGCAGCCCGCTCCCGGCGCAGCGCCTGAAGCGCTCGGTCTCCTCGATTACCGACGAGCCGTAGCCGTTGCTTTCGGGGGACAACTGTGCGGAACGCGTTGCGTCAGCCGCGCTCCTTGGCAGCCGTCCTGCGCAGGCTGAGCGCCGTGCCCGCGATCACGACAAGCGGAAGCAGCCACCAAGCGGGGACGCTCGCCTGGACCAGCCCCCACGTACCGAGCAGGGCGAGCGCGATGGCCGCCGCGACGGTCCAGTCGTCGCCGATCAGGAAGTCAACCCAGAAGCGCAAAAACGCGCGGATCCATCGCCACATGATCATCGGCTAGCTCCCCGGAGCAACGCCTCCTCCCGCCGGCGCCAGCCGGACACCAGACGCACCAGACCGAGGGCCGCGGCTGCGTAGAGGCCGCCCAGCCATACCAGGGCGAGCTCGTCTCCCGGCCAATGGACGCTCAGCCCCTCGCTCGCCCAGAAGGTCCCGAAGGTGGTGAGCATTGCGCCCACGAACAGCTGCAGTCCTCGCCGGGGGAGGCGCGCGACGACCCGATAGCTGGTGAGTCCGGCGGCGCCCACGACGATCACCGAGGCCGCGGCCCCGGCGGTCGCGGAGCCGATAGCCCCCGCCGCGGCGCCGAAGGCGACAACGATCACCGCCACCTCGACTCCCTCCAGCGAAACGCCCTTAAACGACAGGACGAAGCCGGGCCAATCAAAGCCGCTCGCCACGCCCTCCTCGACCTCCTCCTCGCCGATTCCCAGGGCCCAGCCATCGCGGGCGACACGGAAGATCCCCTTGCGCAGCCACTGCGAGCCGAACGCGAGCAGGAGCGCGCCGACGACGAGGCGGATCGGCTTGAGCGGCACGCCCTGAAGCGCCGTACCGAAGACGACGATCAGGACAGCGAGCACCACGAGCGCGCCGCCCGCGCCGGTGAGCGAGGCGCGCCACGACCGCGTAACACCGACGGCGACCACGATGGCGACCATCTCGATCACCTCGATGGTCGCAGCGAGGAAGCTGGAAACGAAGACGCCCCAATTCACGCAACGGCCTACCGTAGAGCGGGCGCTGCTCAGGGACTACAGCTAGCGCAGTATCCGCTCGATCAGGCCCGCTTTAGAGCGTTCTGCTGCAAGGCTGCGAGGCCCTGGATTCGGTCGAGTATTGCTGGGCTGGGACGTCTCACGTCGGCGGCTTTCTCGAGTAGCACCTCGACGTAGTCGCTTAGCTGCTCAACCGTGCTCAGAGAAGCCTCGATGCGATCCAAGTGGTCGGGGTTCGGAAACCTCTCTCCTTCGACTCGGTCCAGCAGTAGACGCACGTACGCATCTTGAAGCGTTGGCGCTGCCACTCCTGTCTCCTCCCGTCGGTGCTGGCTTCTGTGTCCGGATCCCAGGCTCCCCAAACGGCGATCTCCTGCGACATCGGCCACTCCGACAGCCCCACCGCTTCCAGGGCCTCCGCGACGTCCGCATACGTCGCCATGTGAGCTTGCTGGCCCTCGCGCACCGTCGACACCGACGTAATGTCATTTCGACCATGACCCCGCTCCCCTTAGAGCGGCCCCGCTGGCGCACGACGGCCACGACCTTATCGCCACGTACGTTCAAGCACGAGCGCCGCAAGGACGGCGTGACCGAAATCGTCGAGATCGAGGGCCGCGGTCACTCGTTGACGATCGACAGCGGCTGGC
>JBJMLJ010000379.1:0-10737 GCA_045805365.1 Thermoleophilaceae bacterium | reverse complement strand
GAGCTGCCCTCCGCCGCCTCGATCGTGCTCGAGTGCGTCGACGGGCGCCGCGAAAGCACCGACCGCGCTCGAGGCCGCCAGCGCGACGGCGCCCGCTCCTAGCAGCACCAGCGAAGCGGCGATCACCGCTCCGCCGAGAGCCGTCGAGCCCCAGTCCTCGCCCAGGAGCATCGGCGCCAGGACGACCGGCACGGCGGTCTGGATGACAAGCACGAGCGGAGCGACGCGGGTGGCCGGGAGCCGCTGGAGGGCCGCGGTCTCGCTCGTGAGACCGAGCAGCACGGTCGCCCCCGTTCCGGCGAGAAGGGCGGCGGCCGCAAGGGGCCTGCCCTCGGTCAGCTCGTTGGAGACGAGCTTTGCGGCCAGCACGGCCACGGCGTCCGCCGCGCCGGCGCTCGCAACCAGGAAGGCGCCCCGCCGCCCGAGCCGGCCAAGGACATAGGGCGCAAGCGAGACGAGGACAAGGCCGGCCACCACGAGGATCAGGGCGAGCGACCGGTGCACCGATCCGCTTCGGTGTGGAGCCGACGCGGCTATGCCCGCAATCCCGCCGACGATCGCCAGCGCCGCGGCGATGTCCCGGCGGCGGACGTGCTCGCCGAGCACGCGCACCCCGAGGTAGAAGAGGACGAGGAGGCCGGAGGCGATGACCGGCTGGACAAGAGTGAGCGGGGCCAGGCCCAGCGCCACGATCTCGAGCCCGAAGCCGACGATGGCCAGCGCGATCGCCCCCGCCCAGCGCGGTCGTTGGACCATCCGCACGAGCAGCGAGGCGCTGGAGCCGACGCCCTCCGCCCGAGCCTCGAGGGCCTGAACGGCGTAGGAGACCTCGAAGCAGCCGGCCGCGACTACCGCGATGCCCAGTCCGAGCCAGAGGTCGCCGTTCACTGCCACCATCCCGGCATGCGCAGGCCTCTCATCGCGGCCCTCGGCGCGGCCGGGCTCTGGAGCCTTCCGGCCCTGGCGCCCCTCGTGCCCTCACTGTGCCGCGCCCTGCGCGTCGAGCGCCGGCTCGAGCCCGGGGACGGCTCGGTGGCCCTCACCTTCGACGACGGCCCCCACCCCGAGGGAACGCCCGCCGTGCTCGATGAGCTCGAGCGCCGTGGCGTTGCGGCCACCTTCTTCCTCGTCGGCGAGCAGGTGGAGCGGCGTCCCGCGCTGGCCGCCGAGATCGCCGCGGCGGGGCACCGGATCGCGCTCCACGGACATTGCCACCGCAACCTCCTGCGCGTGACCCCGGCCGCCCTGGCCGAGGACCTCGAGCGCGCGAGCTCGGTCATCGCCGAGGCCACCGGGAGCGTGCCCGACCTGTACAGGCCGCCGTACGGGATCTTCAGCCCCGCCGGCCTGATGCTGACCCGGCGCCGCGCGCTCAGGCCGCTGCTCTGGTCCCGCTGGGGCCACGACTGGCGGGCCCGCGCCACCGCCGGCTCGATCGCGGGCGAGGTGACGCGCGACCTCCGGGGCGGCGACGTCCTGCTGCTCCACGACGCCGACTTCTACAGCGCCGAGGGGTCGTGGCGGCGTACCGCCGCGGCGCTGCCATTGGTCCTCGACGAGATCGAGCGGCGCGGGCTGCGGCCTGTGCGCGCTTAGCGTCAGCCGCTCGAGTCTGCGCGGCGTTCTCGCAGCCGGGCCGTGAGCGCCCAGCGGCTCGTCACCCCCATGGCCACGCCGAAGGCGCTGCCCAGGGTGCTCTGGATGACGAGATCCAGGTCCGAGTGGGCGAGCCGCATCACGTCGTGCGGCCAGCGGAGCACGGCGAGCGCGAAGATCCCGGCGCTCAGCAGGGCCAGGCCGCCGAGCCCCTCCTCGCGGGTCAGCAGGAGGTAGACGGTGAGGCCGACGAGGCTGGTCATCGTGATCGTGCGCAGGTCGTCGCCGCCGGAGCCGGCCCTGTGGAGCACCTCGAGGAAGCCGACGAGCATCAGGACCACGCTGAGGAGCAGGCCGACTGGTAGCGCGCGCCGCGCGAGTCCGCCAAGCGGGTTGGGCATCCGCCGCAGCCCGGGCGCCGGCACGACCGGCTCCTGCGAGCGGTGCCAGTCGACGTAGCGCTCGACCCCCGCCGCGAACGGCGTCGAGGCGCGCCAGCCGAGCTCGCGGTCGGCTCGCTCGCCCGACACCCGCACGCCGGCGAAGTCCCCGCCGCGAGCAGGCGTGTCGACCACGGGCACGTCGCCGCAGGTTCGCTGCACCGTCTTCGCCACCTGGGCGATGGTCACGTCCTCGTCGCCGACCAGGTTGTAGACGCGATTGGCCGCCTCCGGACCGAGCGAGCGGACGACGCCCTCGGCGAGGTCCTCCACGTAGACGAACCGGCGCGACTGCCTGCCGCCGCCGGCGATCGTCAACGGCTCGCCGGCCAGGGCCTTGCTCACGAACCTGGGGATCACCGCCTCGGGCCGCGCGCGGGGGCCGTACGGAATGCCGAAGCGCAGGATCGTGCACTCGAGCCCGTAGAGCTCGGTGTACGAGCGGCAGTACATCTCCCCGGCGAGCTTGGTCGCGGTGTAGAGGTGCCCGGGCAGGCCGAGCGCGGTCTCCTCGTCGACCTCGTCGCACGGCGCGTCGGAGTAGACCCAGATCGTCGAGGCGTAGACGACCCGTTGGATGCCCGCCTCGCGAGCCGCCTCGAGCACGTTCAGCGTGCCGTGGGAGTTGACCCGCTCGGCGTCCGAGGGCTGGCGGGCCACCAGGTCGGCGTCCGCCATGGCGCCGAGGTGGGCGACCGCGTCGCAGTCCAGCATCGCCTGGCGCAGCCGGTCGCGGTCGAGGAGGTCGCCGATGAAGGTGTCGACCTCGCTCGCCGGATGGTGCTCCGACGGGCGCAGGTCGAAGATCTTCGGCTCGTGCCCGGCCTCGACCAGGCGGTCCACCACGTGCGAGCCGATGAAGCCCGATCCTCCTGTTACGAGAACCCTCATTCGCCCGGTCGGTAGTAGATCGGCACGCAGGAGTGGTTGGCGGCCACCCAGTCGCTGTTAGGAAGTCGTTCGCCGGTACCCATGATTCGGTGGCAGGGTTGGTCGTAGACCCTGCCCGTGGAGCCCTCGATGCTCTCGAACACTATGTACTTGTAGAGACCCGATGTCATCCCGCGCGGCAGCTCCAGCCGCGCCGGATACCGGGAATGCAGCTCTTTGCGGGCATATTCGTTCTTCCAGCGCACAATTTCGTCCAGACGTTCCACTTGGACCAGACCCAGCGCGGCGGTGAATTCGCTCATCCGGTAGTTGAGGCCGGGCAGCTCGTAGTCGGGCTTCCCGTAGTTGCGATAGAGCCGGGCGTAGTCGAGCAGCTCGTCGTGCTTCGAGACAAGCATCCCGCCCTCGCCGGTCGAGATCGTCTTGGTCGCGTAGAACGAGTAGACGCCCGCGTCGCCCCAGGTGCCGGGCCGGCGGCCGTTCCAGTCGGCGCCGTGCGCGTGGGCGCAGTCCTCGATCAGGAAGATGCCCTCCTCCCGGCACAGGTCGGCGATCCGCTCGACGTCGAAGGCGATGTGGCCGCCGATGTGAACGAGCCAGGCCGCGCGGGGCCGATGCTCGTGCACCTTGGCCTCGAAGTCCTCGAACGAGACGCACAGGTCCTCGCGGTTGCAGTCGACGAAGGCCAGGCTCGCACCTGCCTGCATGGTCGCGAACGCGGTGGCCGGAAATGTGTTCGAGGGGCAAAGAACCGTCTCGCCCTTGACGCCTGCGAACTCGAGCGCCGCCATCGCGCCGCCGGCCCAGCCCGAGAGGGCAACGGCCGGCAGGCCGTTCCAGGCCTCCCAGGCCTCCTCGAAGCGCTCGACCATCCGCCCCTCGGTCCACTGCTGGGAGTCGATGACCTCGTCCCAGAGATCGCGCAGCCGCTCCCGGTCGCGCGGGTCGAAGCCAATCGCGAATCGCATCGTGTCCAGCCGGGTCAGGCGGCGGAGGGTAGTTAACGCTCCTTCGTTACGGGCAAGTGAGAGCCATGACGACGAGCCAGGCATCCCGCAAGAAGATCCCGCGACAGCTGGAGGGCGATTACACGCGCGAGGCCGCCGATGGCCGCCGCGCGTTCGTGGAGGAGGAGACGGGTGCCCGGCTAGAGCACGTGTCGAGCTACTCCTTCGACCCCACGACCGCCTCCGGCAACATCGAGAACTTCACCGGGGTGGCGCAGGTGCCGATCGGGCTGGCCGGCCCCCTGCTCGTCAACGGCGAGCACGCCCAGGGCGAGTTCTACGTGCCGATGGCGACGGCCGAGGGCACCCTGGTCGCGAGCTACAACCGCGGCATGCGTCTCCTCCACGAGGCCGGCGGCGTGAAGACGACGATCCTCGACGACCGCATGCAGCGGGCACCCGCGTTCCTGTTCGAGAGCGCCCGCGAGGCGCGTGACTTCAGCGAGTGGCTCGAGGAGCACTTCGGGGAGCTGAAGGAGGCCGCGGAGGCAACGACCAAGTCGGGCGAGCTCCAGGACATCGAGAAGTACTCGGCCAGCCGGATCATCTTCACCCGCTTCAACTACACGACGGGTGACGCCGCCGGCCAGAACCTCACCGGCAAGGCCACCCAGGCGGCCTGCGACTGGATCCAGTCGAACTACGGCGACGGGCTACAGGGCTACTTCCTCGAGTCGAACTTCGCGACCGACAAGAAGAGCTCGCAGGTCAACATGCTCAACACGCGCGGCAAGCGGGTGGTCGCCGAGGCGACCCTGCCGCGGGAATTGATCGCGGAGCTGATGCACGCCGACGTTGACCCGCTCTGGCGCGCCCGGCTCGTCTCCAACCTCGGCGGCTTCATGTCCGGGGTCAACAACAACGGCGCCCACTCCGCCAACGGGATCACGGCGGTGTTCATCGCCACGGGGCAGGACGTGGCCAACGTGGCCGAGTCGTCCGCCGCGCTCAACTTCAGCGAGGTGCTGCCGAACGGCGACTACTACGTGTCGGTCACGATCCCCTCGCTGATCGTGGCGACTTACGGCGGCGGCACGGGCCTCGCCACACAGCGCGAGTGCCTCGAGATGCTCGGCTGCTACGGCAAGGGAAACGTGCACAAGTTCGCCGAGATCGTGGCCGCGACGGTGCTCTGCGGCGAGCTCTCGCTCGGCTCGGCGATCGTCGCCGAGGAGTGGGTCAAGGCGCACGACCTCTTCGGGCGGAATCGGCCCTAGCAATCCCCCCGCTTGACACGCCACTAGGGTAAGGCTACGCTTACCGTAAATGGTAACTAACCAAGTCGACGGACTCACGGCACTGGGCGACCCCACGCGACGCGCGATCTTCGAGCGCCTCGCCGAGCGTCCGAGCGCGGTAGTCGAGCTCGCGCGCGAGATGCCGGTGAGCCGACCGGCGGTCTCGCAGCACCTCAAGGTGCTGAAGGACGCCGGGCTGGTGGTGGACCGCGCCGCCGGCACCCGCCGCATCTACCAGCTCGACCCGGACGGGGTCGGCGCTCTCCGCGCGTACCTCGACCAGTTCTGGAATCGATCGCTCGTGGCGTTCAAGACCGCCGCCGAGCAGGGACACGAGGAGGTCTCATGAGCATGCAGGCAACGGAGACGGCGGTGCAGACTTCGATCGTGGTCGAGGCGCCGCCCGAGCGGGCGTTCCAGGTCTTCACGCAGGAGATGCCGAGCTGGTGGCATCCCGACCACCACATCCTCGAAGGGGAGCTGGCAGAGATGGTGTTCGAGCCGCGGGTGGGCGGCTCCATCTACGACCGCGGCGTGGACGGAACCGAATGCCGCTGGGCCACGGTCCTCGCCTACGAGCCGCCGCACCGAGTCGCCTTCAGCTGGAACATCACCACCGACTGGAAGCTCGAGACCGACCCCGAGCGAACCAGCGAGGTGGAGGTCCGATTCACCCCGGAAGGGGAGGGGCGGACCCGTGTCGAGCTCGAGCACCGCAACCTCGACCGGCACGGGCCAGGCTGGGAGCAGATGCGCGACGCGGTCGGCTCCCCCGGCGGCTGGATCGGCGGGCTCGAGCGCTTCGCGGGCTACGTGGGAGGCGCCGCGTGAAGTACGTGATGCTCTACGAGTCCGCCGAGGACGTCGCAGCCAAGGCCCCTTCGTCCGAAACGGCGTGGTGCGGGGCTATGAGGTGCGCGGCTGGAACGAGGTGCTGGCCGGATGAAGCAGTCCGGCTAGCTCCCTCAGCATGAGCGCCCGGTCCTCGAAGACATCGCCCCAGGTGTAGCGGCGAAAGCGATCGTGGCGGGCGTAGGCCTCGCGCTCGCGGCGGCGATCCTGCTCCCAGGCGAGGCGACTGTTATGGAACCTGTAGCTGTCCAGCTCGACCGTTAGCCGGTGGTCTGGCCAGCGGCAGTCGACGTAATGGCCGCCGACCGGGCGATTGGTCCTGGGGAGCGGCCACCTCTCGCGGCGTAGCAGCTGAGGAAGCCGCCCTCGAGGTCGCTGAGCACAGTCGGGGCGTCGCCGAGGACGATCGCCCTGAGCTTCGCCGCCCCGGCGCTGCGCGGACGACGGGCCAGCACGTCCTCGACCTGCTCCGGCCGCAGGCGGTGGCGCACATGCGCCTCGTGGCAGGCCTTGGTCAGGTCGTCGAAGGCGAGCGCCGCTGCCAGGTCGACAAGAGTGCGAGGAACGGTCGTGACCGGCACGCCGTTCCAGGTCGTCCGGTCGCGGCGGTCGATCCGCCTCGAGCGGTGGGTGATCACGCCCTCGACGCGGCGTTGCGTCGGCGTGATCACCTCGGGCGGAGGCATCCCGGTTCTGATCAACACCAGCAGCCGCCCGGCCGCGCCGCCGGCCAGCATCGAGCCGTCGCCGCAGGCCCTGACCGCGGCCAGGTAGCGGGCCTCGAGGCTCGGAGCCCGGTGCCCGACCCGGTAGACGCCGGGGTACTCGCGGATGAGGGCGCCGATCCGGAGGCGATGCCGGATCTCCTGGGCGCTGACGCCGGCCCCCAACAGCTCTCGACGAGCGACCACGCCGTGCGCCGCGCCGCCGATCCGAGCCATCTCCCGCTCTACGGTCCTGCCTAACTGGTCCACTGGACCCTCTAAGCAGGACCCTTCCGGGATTCGCCCCCGGCCGGGCCCGCCGGGCTGGGCGGCCGGCTCAACGGAGAGGGTGGGATTCGAACCCACGAGGCAGCTTTCGCCGCCCACGCGATTTCCAGTCGCGCACCTTAAGCCGCTCGGTCACCTCTCCAAGCGGGGGTCAAGCCTAGCCGCGGCCGGCGCCGCTCAGAGTCCCAGTTCGCGGACCCCGGGCTCCTTCCAGCCGAGGTGGTGCGCCAGCTCGTGGCGGAGGGTGCGCTCCACCTGGGCGCGGAGGAGCGCAGGGTCGTGGCCGAAGTCGCGCTCCAGGGTGTCCTGGTAGATGACGATGCGGTCGGGATAGCTGTCGCGGACCACCGTGTCGCCCCAGTAGTGCCCGTAGGCGCGGTACTCGTGGCCGCGAAACGAGACCACGACCGGGGTGCGCTCGAGCAGCTCCTGGAACTCGCGTGGTAGGGCGTCGATCGCGTCCGTGACGAGCACGTCGAAGTCGCTCGGCGCGGCCGGCGGCTCGCCCTCGCGGGCGAGTCGCTCGCTGCGCTCGAGCAGCCTGTCGAACTCGCGCTCGCTCATCGAGTCGCGGCCCGTGAGGGCGACGGCGATCCACGCCGTGACGACGATCAGGGCGATCGCCCCGCCGATCAGCGCCATCAGGCCGCCCGCGCCCGACAGCGAGGGCGGGTTGATCAAGAACAGGACGACGCCGACGACGAACGCCGCCACGCCGGCGGCCTTGAGCGGGGCACTTGCCGCGTCCCTCATGCATACGAGGGTACGCGGGCGGACCTGGCTAGTCGTCCGGGTCCTCGGCGCCCGCCGCGTCGGGGTTCCCGGTGGAGGTCTCCTCCTCGCCCGGAACTCCGGCGCTGTCCTCCGCCTCGTCGCGAGCGCCCTCGCCCCCGTCGTCGTCGGGAACCTGCTCGGACGGCCCCTCCTCCGGAAGCTGGTCCGACTCCTCGCGCTGCGCGCCCGGGACGGAGGTGTCCTGCTCCTTCGCCTCCCAGTCCTTGCGCGCGTCGTCGATGTGCTGCTCCACTCGCTCGCCCTGCTCTTGCAGCCGCTCGGCTTCGCGCTCCATCTGTTCGCTCGACATGGAGAGGGGGTACCCGCGGCCGACCCCCGCTACTCCGCCTAACGGAGCCGCACCAGTCGCAGCCCGCCCTTGCCGGAGGAGATCTCGTAGAGATCTACGCGGTTCGCGCCGTTGTGGAGAAACGCCTCGGGAACCATCGCCGAGAAGAGCTCGGAGCGGCTGCCGCGCAGGTGGAAGGTGGGAGCGGTCGCGCTGATCCAGCCGTTGATCACGACCGCCACCGCCCGGGTACGGCGCCGCTTGCTGCCGACTATCCGACCGGTCACCTGGACCGGGACGAAGCCCGACCGCAGGCGCACGCTCGCCAGCGCGCTGCGGCCGTTCAGCACGGCGCGGGTGTGGCGTGCGTTGCCGACGCGCCAAATGGCAAGCCGGGTGCCGAGGAGCCCACGATGAGGCCCGATCCCGAAGATGCGCAGCGAGTCGTCACCGGCGCCGAACAGGTGGACCTTGTGCCTCAGAGCGGCGCCGGCCCCGCGCCGGAGCGTGGTCAGCGACAGCGTGAACTCGTGCCCCGAGCGCTGGATCATCGTCACCGAAGAGGGGATCCGGCGCGAGGCGCGCCCCAGCGCCGACCTGCCCTGTGTCCGCCAGGGCAGCTTGAGGCCAAGGACGTGGGCGATCGTCGGCAGCACGTCCACGGTGCGCACGTGGCGGCGCACGATCCGGCCGTGGCGCTGGTAGGGGAGCTTGACGAACAGCGGAGTCAGGGCGATGTCCCCGGCGTTGCGCCCGGTGATCTCGTGGCGGTTGCCGAAGCGGCCGAAGCTCTCGCCGTTGTCGGCGGTGACCACGATCAACGACCGGTCGTAGACCCCGCGCTGCTTCAGCCGGCGCAAGGCGGAGCCGAGCAGCCGGTCCGTGAATCCGAGCTGGAGCAGGTGTCGCTGGTAGGCCTGCTCGACCAGCCAGCGGTCGAAGAACGCCTCCACGATCCCCGGGATCACCTCGTGGGCCCCCCGTGCGTACGCCTGCCCGGAAGGCAGGTACCTGAGCGGGACGTGGGGGAAGAGCACGTGCTTGAAGAAGAGGGTGGGGCGCCGGCGGCGGCCGATCGAGCGGACCCAGCGGCGGAAGCGCTCGGGCCGGCCGCCGGCCAGTTCGTGCAGCACCTGCGTTCGCGTCCGCAGCTTGACGTCGGGGCAGTAGCTACGAGGACACAGCGCCGTGACCTCCTCCGAGGCGTCGAGGTCGTAGTGGCGCCTCCCCAGCAGCACGAAGAGGTTGTGCGGGTTCGCCCGGTAGGTCACCACCCGCCTGCGCTCGGGCGTACGACCAGTGAGCAGCGTCTCGACGGCCCGCCCCGTCTCGTCGACCGAGGCCGTGGCATTCGAGAACCAGAGGCCGTCGCGAGCGAGCGAGGCGAAGTTGGGGTAGCGCTTCCCGTCGATCCGCCCGTGACGGTCGAGCAGGGACACCGTCGGGAACTCGTCGAACACGATCATCACGACCGGCGGCCGCCGGACGGACTTCGCGGCTGCCGGGCGGCCCTCGCCCCCGGGCAGCGCCACCGCCAGCAGGAACGGCAGCGCGAGGACGAGGAGGAGGCGCCGCTTCACAGCTCGCCGGCCAGCGTGGCGACCTGCGCGAAGAGACCCGCCCGCTCCCGCGCACCGACCGCGCGCGCCTCACCCCGGCGGTGACGATCGATGGTGGCGACGGTGATCACGATCCGCTCCGGTGCGTCCCAGTCCGCCCACGGGGCCCGCTGGTATTTGCCCCCCAGCACCAGCTCGCGCGAGACCTCCAGCACCGATCGCCCCGCGGCCAGCCGCGGTCCGGCCTCGTCGTCGACCCAGGCCAGGTAGTCCCGCAGGGCCTCGACCTCGTCCCGACCGCACGGCGGCCCGTGGCCGGGGACGATCACCGCAGGGTCGAGTGAGAGGATCCGGTCGAGCGCAGCGATCCAGTTCAAGGTCGGCCCGGCCCACATCACGGGAACCACGCCGATGAACAACACGTCGGCGGCGAACACGACTCGGGCGTCGGGCACGTGGGCGATCAGGTCACCGGCCGTGTGCGCCGGCCCGACCTCGTGCAGCCTCACCTCCCGCCCGCCGGGGTCGCCCACCAGCCCGCCGCTGAAGCCCTCGCCCGGGACCGTCAGCCGCACGTCGGAGAAGTCATAGGGCGCGAGCATCGCCTCGATGTAGGCGCCGAGCTCGCGCAGGTGGAGCCGCGGAAGGACGGGGAGCGGGAGGCTGCCGACCACGGGTAGCGGCAGGGCGCCCAGCCGCTTGAGCCACGGCGCCGCCGACTTGAACCGCTGGAGCGCCGACGGCGGCTCGTGCCGGATCAGCTCGATCGCCGCGTGAGTGGCCACCATGCGCGTGCCCTCGAGCAGCTGGTTGCCCCAGACGTGGTCGCCATCCGAATGCGTGTTCACGACGACCTCGATGGGCACGCCCACGCGCTCGTCGATCGCGTCGAGCATGCGCCGCGTCAGGCGCGGGTCCCAGAGGGTGTCGATCAGGAGCGCCCCGTCGTCGCCGACGACCAGCCCGGCGTTCGACTCCCCCCACTCGCCGTTCGGCTGGAGCCAGGCGAAGACGCCGGGCGCCACCTCGTGAAGGCCGCCCTCGAAGCGCGCCGGCTTGCCGAAGAGCGTCCGCTCCACCGGCGCGGGATGCTATCCGG
>JBJMLJ010000378.1:0-7080 GCA_045805365.1 Thermoleophilaceae bacterium | reverse complement strand
CTCGGTGAGAGCCAGGCCGGTGGGCGTTCCGCAGGTGGAGCAGAAGCGGGCGTCGCTCGTGAGCAGCGCGCCGCACGTCTCGCAGCTGCCGGCGATGCCGGCCGCGACCAGCTGTGCGAGCGGCTCGCGCTCCTGTAGCGCGTCCCCCAGCGCGCGGACCTCGTCGTCCACGGCGCTCAGCTCGGCGGCCTTGGCCTGGAGCAGCTCGGGCTCGCGCCTGCCTTGGCGATGGAGCTCATACACGAGCGCGCCCAGGTCGAGAAGCAGCGCCTCGCGGACGCGCTGCTGGCGCCGCAGCCGGCGGCGCATCCGCCCCCGCTCGCGGCGTCCGGGAGGGCCGCCCCCGTCGCCGCCCGGTCGATTCAGGAACTCAGGCATCGACTCGCCCAAACGCTAGCCGTTGAGCGCTTCATCCACGACGCCGCGGATCCCCCGCTCGCGGGCCTCCATCGGGAACTCGCTCAGGATCCGCTCCCGGGCGCGCCGCCCCGCATCGTCGCCGAGCTCGAGCGCCCGCTTCACCCCGTCCGCCACCGCCTCGGGCTCCTGCGACGAGATGAGCACGCCCGCATCGCCCACCACCTCCGGCATCGCCGTCACGTCCATCACGACGGGCACGCAGCCGGCCAGCATCGCCTCGGCCACCGCCAGGCCAAAGCCCTCGTGGCGCGAGGCCTGCACGTAGACCGCCGCTCGCTCGTACCAGTCGCGCAGCTCCTCGTCCGAGGCCCAGCCCGTGAACTCGACGTTCTCCGTCGCCAGCGATCGCAGCTCCTCGATCGAGTCGTCGAGCCACTTGCCGACGTGAACGAAGCGCACGTCCGCGAGCACCGATGCCGCGTGGACGAACGGGAGCTGCCCCTTCTGGACGAGAGTGCCGCGGTTGATCGCGCCGACCGTGAGGGCGAGGCGGTCCTTCGCCCGCCGCGGCAGCTCACCGAACGGGTCGGGCACCCCGAGGTGGATCACGCTGACGCGCTCCGGGTCGATCGGCGTGTTGTCCTCTATCTCGGAGAGGCTGTAGTCCGAGTGGGTCACGAGCCGCCGCGCGCGCTTCATGATCCAGCGGCTCGCCCAGCGCCGCAGCCCTCCCTGCTGGTAGCCGTAGCCGATGTCCGGCATGTCGGCCGTGTCGAAGCCGCCGATCACCATCACCGACGGCTTCCGCAAGAGCCAGGCGAGCGTGATGGGGAAGAACGTGTGCCAGGAGGCGAACCAGCCGAAGACGAGGTCGGCCCGCAGCGCGCCGCTCAGCACCTTGAGCGGGTTCGGCCAGCGCCCCGGCTGGTAGAGGTCGTCGATCTCGTAGTCGCGCGTGAGGATCTCGCGGTCGATCTCCACGAAGCTCGCCCTGCTGTTGTGGACGTAGAGGACGCGCTTCACGCCGCGACGGGCTCCGCGGCCTCGACGAACGCGCGGTGCCACTCCGACAGCTCGAGCAGGCAGTAGAGGATGCTCTTGTGGTCGGCGCGCCCGCGGCGGTGCTCGTCGACCAGGCGACTCGCGGTCGCCGAGTCGACGAGGCCGGCCAGCTCCGAGCCGGCCGCGTAGCGGCGCTCGACCTCAGCTCCCAGCGACTCGCGCAGCCAGCGGTCGTACGGCGTCGAGAAGCCGTGCTTGGGCCGCTCGACGATCTCGGGCGGCAGCAGCCGGCCGAGCGCCTCGCGGTGGATCCGCTTCCCCGCGCGCGGGCGGATCCTCATCCGCGCCGGGATCCGCTCGACGAATCGCATCAGCTCGCGGTCGAGGAACGGCACGCGCAGCTCGAGGCTCGCCGCCATCGACATCTTGTCGTTGCAGAGCAGGATCGCGTCGGGGAGCACCAGCCGGGTGTCGACGTAGAGCGCCCGCTCGAGCAGATCGCGGCCCTCGACGTCGCCGAGCACGTCCCGGGCCAGCACCATCCGCTCCTGCTCGGCCTGGTCGCCGCGCCGTCCCGTCAGGGCCATGCGCTGGTCGTGGTCCGTGATCTCGACGAGGCGCACGATCCGCTCGGCGTCGTCCATCCGGCCGATCAGCCGCGCCGTGCGCCTCGCGCGTGCCCCGCGCGGCAGCGCCTTGGCGGCCGCGGCCGCCGGCCCCGCCACCATGCCCGGCACCCGCTGGAGGTGGCGGAGCAGCGCCGCGGCCTGGTGGCGGCCGTAGCCGCCGTGGGGCTCGTCGGCTCCCTGACCGGCGAGCACGACCTTGACGTCCCGGGCGGCGAAGCGGGAGAGCTGCATCAAGGCCGGCGCGCTCGGGATCCCGCACGGCTCCTCGAGCCTCGGGACGCAGCGGGCGAGCTCGGCGAGGAAGTCGGTCTCCTCCATCGCCGTGTCGTGGTGCTCGGTGCCGATCAGGCGAGCGCTGTCGGCGGCGGCCTCGCGCTCGTCGAGGACGGTTCCGTGGCCGGGGAAGCCGATCGTGAACGTCGTCGGCGGGCGGCCGGCCCGCTGGGCCATCGCGGCGACGACGCCGGCGGAGTCCACGCCGCCGCTCAGGAAGGCGCCGTAGGGGACGTCGGACATCATCTGCCGCTCGACGGCGTCGGCGAAGCGCTCGGCGAGCTCCCCGGCGAGCGTCTCCTCCGGATCGGGCAGCGTCTCCTCAGGGGGCTCGCGGTAGCTGTGGACCTGGGGAGACCCGTCCTCGCCGGCGACCAGCACCGAGGCGGGCGGGAGCTTCGACACGCCGGCGAACAGCGTTCGCGGGGCCGGCACGAAGCGGCAGGCGAGGAAGTGGTCGAGCGCGACCTCGTCGACCTCCGGCCGGACGAGCCCGGCCGCCAGCAGCGCGCCGATCTCCGAGGCGACCGCGACCCGACGACCGTCGCTGCACCAGTAGAGGGGCTTGACCCCGAAGGGGTCGCGGGCGGCGACGAGGCGCTGCTCGCGGCCGGCCCAGAGGGCGAAGCCGAAGATGCCGTTCAGCTCCTCGACGCAATGCGGACCCTTCTCCTCGAAGAGGTGCGCCACCACCTCGCAGTCCGAGTGGGTCGAGAAGCGGTGGCCGCGCTCCTCCAGGCCGGCACGCAGGTCGAGGTGGTTGTAGATCTCGCCGTTGACGACCACGGAGATGTCGCCGTCCTCGGATTCGAGGGGCTGATCGCCGCCGTCCACGTCGATGATCGCGAGGCGCGTGTGGACCAGGGTCAGCGGCCCGTGGCGGGTAATCGCCTCACCGTCGGGGCCGCGATGGCGGAGTGCCTCGACCATCCGCTGCGGCGCTCCGGAAGGCGCCGAGCCGGCCGGATCCAGGATCGCTCCGATGCCGCACACGGGGCGGAATGGTCGCAGGCGTAGCCGCTACTTCAGGGCGAGCACGACGATCAGGACCACCAGCGCGATGACCATCGCCGAGCCGCCGACGGCCGCCATCGGCGGGATCTGTCGCCAGAAGGCAGGGTTGGCCCGGTCGCGCGTGTAGCGGCCCTCCGGCGGCTCGCCTACCCAATCCTCGTCGTCGTCCCAACGCGCCATACGTGCAACGTAGCGCTCTTGTCGCGATTTCTTCACACACGCGTCTGGAGCCGTGGGCCGCGGCGCCGGAGCATCCCGCCCGTGAAGCGAAATCGAACGGGAGGTCCCCCCATGTACCGCGCCTTCGGCTACGCCCATGCCCGCCTGCTGGGAGCGCGCGACGCGCTCCGCGGCGACGGCGGGCAGGGCACCGTTGAATACGTAGCGCTGATCCTGCTCGTGGCCCTGATCATGGCCGGCGTCGTGGCCGCGATGAAGGGCTTCAAGACCGACGAGGGCAAGCAGCTCGGCGACATCATCCTGGCCAAGCTCAAGCAGGCGGTGAGGCGGGTGGAGTTCTGATGAAGATCTGAGCGGCTCGCCACCCCAGGTAAGGGGCAAGAGTGGGCATCTGCCCGATGTAAGGCCCCCGCCTTACTCGTAGCTTCGTCCCCACGGCTACGAAAGGGGTCGGGGATGACCACGACAATCGAACATGAGGCGGCGCTGGCGAGAGTCCAGGAGATGCGTCGCTACGCGGACGCGCGGCGGCGGCCCGACCGGGTCTCCGGAGAGAGCCGCCCGTCCCGGCGGCCTCGCAAGGCGCTGGCTACGGCCGCCCGCCGGCTCCGCCTTGCCTGACGCGCTGGTGGCGGCTGCCGCGGCGCCCGGGCAGCCCGGGGCTCCCTGCGATGATCAGGGCGTGCCGCGGCGTGTCGCGAGCGCGGAGTTCGTGGGACGCGAGCCCGAGCTCGCGGCGCTCACCGATGCGCTCGACCGGGCCGAGGGAGGCGAGTCGGCGGCGGTCTTCCTCGCCGGCGAATCGGGTGTCGGGAAGAGTCGGCTCCTCCGCGAGTTCGAGCGCGTCGCGGAGGAGCGCGGGGCCCGGGTCGTCGGGGGCGACTGCGTCGCCCTCGCGGAGGGGGAGCTGCCCTACGCGCCGATCACCGCTGCCCTGCGAGGGCTCGCCCGGGATGTCGACGAGGACGCGCTCGTCGAGCTGTTCGGCCCAGCGCGGCACGAGCTCGCACGTCTGGTGCCGCAGCTGGGCACTCCCGGGAGTCCCGTGCGGGGAGAGTCCGTCACGGGTGAGCCGCTCGCCCAGTCGCGGCTGTTCGAGCTGCTCCTGGCCGTGTTCGCCCGGCTCGGCGCCGACGCCCCGCTCGTTCTCGCCATCGAGGACATCCACTGGGCGGACCGCTCGACGCGCGACTTCCTCGGTTTCCTCGTCGGCAACGCCCGTCGCGAGCGGATCGTGCTCGTCTGCACCTACCGTACCGACGAGCTGCACCGCCGCCATTCGCTGCGCCCGTTCCTGGTCCAGCACGAGCGCCGCTCGCTGGTCGAGCGGGTCGAGTTGCGCGCCTTCTCCGAGGAGGAGCTCACGGCCCAGCTGCACGGCATCCTGGGCGCCCCGCCCGATCCGGCCCTCGTGAAGCGCCTGCACGAGCGGACCGAGGGGAACCCGTTCTTTACCGAGGAGCTGCTTGCCGCGTCCGAGGAGGGGGTCGAGCTTCCGGACAGCCTGCGCGACGCCCTGATGCTGCGGATCGAGGTGCTCTCAGAGCAGGCGCAGGCCGTGCTGCGGATGGCCGCCATCCACGGCACCGCGGTGACCCACAGGCTGCTGGCCGCGGTGTCGGGGCTCAGCGAGCCCGAGCTGCTCGCCGCCGTGCGCGAGGCCGCCACCCACCACGTGCTCTTGCAGCGCGAGGAGGAGACCTACGCCTTCCGCCATGCCCTGCTCCAGGAGACGGTCGAGGCCGACCTCCTGCCGGGCGAGCGCGCCGCCCTCCATCTGGCCTTCGCGGAGGCGCTCGAGGCCGACTGCGCCCTGGCGCCCGGCACAGCGCGCGTCGCGGCGGAGATCTGCAGCCACTGGTTGGGCGCCCACCGGCTCCCGGAGGCCCTGGCCGCCGCCGTCCGCGCCGGGATCGAGGCCGAGGACGTCTACGCGTTCGCGGAGGCCAGCCACCATTTCGAGCGGGCGCTGGGACTGTGGAAGGAGGTCGAGGACGCCGAGGAGCGCGCCGGGCTCAGCGAGGTGGCCCTCTACGCGCGCGGCGCCGAAGCCGCGCACCTCGCCGGTGAGCTGCAGCGCGCCCTGGCGCTGATCGGCGAGGCGATCCGCAAGGTCGACAGGGAGCGGGATCCCCACCGAAGCGCGCTGCTGCGCGAGCGCCTCGGCCGCTACCTGTGGGTGTCGGGCGAGGCCGACGCCGCGCAGGCGGCCTACCAGGAGGCGGTCGACCTCATGCCCGCCGACGAGCCGAGCCCCGAGCTCGCCCGCGTCCTCGCGGCCCTCGGTCAGATGCTCATGCTGCGCAACCGCACGGCGGAGGCCGCGCAGCGCTGTGACGAGGCGATCGCGATCGCCCGGGAGGTCGGGGCGAAGGCGGAGGAGGCGCATGCCCTGAACACGCTTGGCGTGACCGCGACGACCGTGGGCGACCGCTCGACCGGAATCGAGCGGCTGCGCGAGGCGCTGCGGATGGCGGAGGACCTCGGAGAGGTGGACGACATCGCGCGCGGCTACATGAACCTGAGCGACAGCCTCGACCAGGACGGGCAGCTCGAGGCCTCGCTCGAGACCGCCCTCGAGGGGTCGCGCCGGGTGGGCGAGCTGGGGCTTCGCGATTCGTGGCGGTTCCTCGAGGGCGAGGCGGCGGCCCAGCTGCTCAAGCTTGGGCGCCTCGACGAGGCGGAGACGCTGACGGAGGGAGCGCTGGACCGCGCGCCGTCCCTCAGCCGCGTCGTCCTCTGCGAGGCCCGTGCCGAGGTCGCCGTCCACCGCGGCCGTTTCGCCGAGGCGGAGGAGCTCCTCGACGCCGCGGAGGCGGGTGTCGGCAACGCGCAGGACTCGATGTGGATCGGCCATCCGGCGAGCGTCCGGGTGGAGATGGCACTGGCCCGCGGCCAGCCGGAGGAGGCACGCCGGGCCGCGGAGCGGGCGCTCGCGCTGGCCGCCGACCACGAGTTCGTCTTCTTCACCGCGCGCCTCTACGCAATGGCCACGCGCGCCGAGGCCGTCATCGCCGAGCGTGCCCGCGCCCAGGGAGACGAATCGACCGCGGCGGAGGCGGCGGCGCGGGCGCGGGAGCTGTCCGACCGCATCGCAGCGCTGCTCGGCGCGGAGCGGTGGGAAGGGAGTCCGCCGCCGGAGTCGGTGATCCACGGCGAGGTCTGCGCGGCGGAGGCCGCGCGCGCCGCCGGCGCGGCGAGTCCCGCGCCCTGGGAGGCGATCGCCGAGCGATGGGCGGATCTCGGCTTCGCGCTGGACGAGGCGTACGCCCGGCTTCGCCTCGGCGAGTGCCTGACGCTGGCCGGCGAGCGTGAAGGAGCCGCCGAGGCGGTGCGGGCAGGGTGGCGAACCACGGGCGACGTGGGCGAGACGCCGCTGCGCGGGGAGCTGGAGTCGCTGGCCCGGCGCGCACGCCTCGAGCTCGAGGACGGCCGGTTGGACGGCGCGGGGTCGGGGGACGCCGTCGAGCGCCTGGGCCTGACCGCGCGTGAGCTGTCCGTGCTCGAGCTCGTGGCGGAGGGCAGGACGAACCGCCAGATCGGCGAGCAGCTCTTCATCTCGGACAAGACGGCGAGCGTCCACGTCTCGCGGATCCTGGCCAAGCTGGGCGTGAGCTCCCGG
>JBJMLJ010000377.1:0-2711 GCA_045805365.1 Thermoleophilaceae bacterium | reverse complement strand
TCGCTCACGCTGGAGGGATTCGAACCGCTCGAGACACGGACGTACGCCTGGAGCCAGCGCTACGACGCCGCCTCCTACGGAGAGCTGCTCCAAACGCACTCCGACCACCGCTTCCTCCCGCGTGAACAGCTCGCGGAACTGGTCCGGGCTGTCACCACGGTGATCGAGACTGTCGGCGGCGGGCAGATCACCTATCCCTACCGCACCGATCTCCTCACCGCGCGACGGGCCGACTAGGCGGCAGGCGGACTCAAGAAACGAGAGGCTTCGCCGGCCGTTTTACTCTTGGTCCAAATCGGCCGGGAATGAGCGGGCGCCGGCTGGCCGTCGCCCGAGCACCCCTATGATGCGCGGGCCTTGGACCTGTCGGTAATCGTCCCCCTGATCGACCCGCGGGGCGACGCGGTCGACCACCTGCGCACGTGGACTCACGGCCAGACCTTGCCTCGCGACCGCTACCAGATGGTGCTCGTGGCCGATGGGAGGCATCCCGAGGCCGAGCGGGCGGTCGCCGAGTTGCTTGAGCCGCACGACACAATCACGCACGCCCGAGACGTGGACGGGCGCGACAACTTCTACGAGGGCGCGGGGCTCTACGACGCCGGCGCCGCCGCCGCGGCGGCGCCCTGGCTGGTGCTCACGGAGAACCACTGCGAGGCGGATCCGAACTGTCTCGCGGCGGCCGCCGCGGCGATCGATGCCGATCCCGAGGTGGACGCCTTCACCTTCGATCACGGTCATATGTGCGCGAACGAGGTGGCGAGGATGAGCGCTCGCTGGTTCCGCGAGGTCTACGCCGAGTGGGACAAGAAGCAAGGCGGCTGGACCCGGCTCAATGCCGTCGGCTGCGCGATCGAGCGGAAGGCCTATCTCGACGCCGGTGGGATGCCGGCGCCCTATGGCCTCTTCTCGGTGGTTCTCCTGGCGGCTCGCCTGTACGAGCAGGGCCGGAAGGTGGGGCATGCCGACGGCGCCCTCGTCCACCACCAGCACGAGGAGCGGATGCGGGACCACCACCTCCATTCGGCGGACCACACGCGCGGCGAGTTCGATGCCCGAGCCGACCTGGCCCCGGCGTTCAGCGAGCGCTACCTCGGCTGGGAGGCGGCCTGGGCCCGCAAACTGCGCTACCGCCCCGCCGTCGCACGCCGTCTGGCCGCCGCGCTGGCACGCGAGACCGCGCGAGCCGCGATGCGCCGCAGGCAGGATGTCCCCTGGCTCATCCGCGAGCTCGTCGGTGTCCTGCCGGCGGCCTTGCTCGGCCCCCGGCCGTACACGCTCAAGGAGCACGTGGCGTTCCTCTGGAACGAGCAGATCGCCGAGCACGTGCCGTTCCCGCGCGGCTGGCGCTGGCGCAGCTATCTCAGGGGCCAGGATCGGGTCGTCCGGTTGACGCAGCTCCGCTGGATACAGGATCGGCAGAGAGGGCCGATGGACGAGCCCCTGCGGGAACCGCACAGCCCGGCCGAGGCGCTCGACCCCGGTGGTGTCGTCGGCGCGTACGCGCTCGAGCGACAGAACGGCTCGGCCTACCGGTGGACCGAGCCGGTCAGCCTGGTCAGGGTCTCCGGGGCATCCGGCCCGAGGCAGCTCGCGATCGGCACGGGGGGCCTCCGCGGCTCGCCGCTCGAGGCGGTGAGCGGGGTCTACGTCGGCGGCCGGCGGGTCCCGCGTGCGCGCCTCGGGGATGAAGGGGGCAGGCTCGTGGTTCCGCTTCCCGAGACGGAGTCGGACGAGCCGGTCGAAGTCGCCGTCCTCGCCCGTCCACACCCGGCCGCCCCCGGCGACCGGCGCCGCCTCGGACTTCCCGTCTTCTCCGTGGATCTGACCTGACGGGCTCCACCCGCAATTCCCTGCGAAAGGTCGTGATGCTCAACTCGGCCGATCGTGGGGGCGGCGCCGAACGGCTCGCAATGACGGTCCTGGACGGCTTCGAGGCGCTCGGCACGGAGACCTGGCTGGCAGTGGGGACGAAGCGCACCGACCACCCCCGGGTCGTGCGGCTCGATGCCAGTCCGTTCGTGGACTACTCGCGCGACCAATCGCCGCGGCGACTGGCGGCGCTCAAGTTGCGCCGGCGTGTCACGCGCTCTCTGGGACTGGAGGACTTCGAGCATCCCTGGAGCCGGCGGGTTCTCGAGATGGCCGGCTCGCCGCCCGACGTGGTCCTCTGCGACAACCTCCACGGCGGCTGGTTCGATCTTCGAGCGCTGCCGGCGTTGTCCAGGAGCCGGCCGGTGGTGCTCCGGCTCGCCGACAGCTGGCCGTTCACGGGCCATTGCGCCTGCCCGCTCGGCTGCGGTCGTTGGGAGACGGGCTGCGGGAGGTGTCCCGACCTCGAGATTCCTCCGGCGATCCGCCGCGACGTCACTCGGCTCAACTGGCGACGAAAGCGCCACGCCTTCTCCGGCGCGAGGCTCTTCATCGCGGCGCCGTCGCGCTGGCTGCTGGAGCGGGCCTCCCGCTCGCTTCTCGCTCCGGCGATCGCGGAGGCTCGCGTGATCCCGGGCGCAGTCGACCTGGACGTGTTCAATCCTGGGGACCGGAACGGCGTGGGGCAGGGGCGCCGGCTCCTCTACGTGTCGCATGGCGGGGCCGACAACCCCTACAAGGACTTCGCGACGATCCGTGAGGCGGTCGCCCGGCTGCGCGGGCCGGTTGAGCTGACGGTCGTGGGCGGGGCGAAGGCCGCCACCGAGCGGCTGGGGGAG
>JBJMLJ010000376.1:0-2535 GCA_045805365.1 Thermoleophilaceae bacterium | reverse complement strand
CGGCGACTGGGTCAGCGGCATGAGCGACGAGCGGCAGCTGGCCCGGGTGGAGGAGGCGCTCAACGAGCTCGCGGTTCCCGACCTCGAGGTGGTTCCGATGGGCGGTGGGATGGACGGCGGCGGCCTGGTCTCGCCGGCCCGCGGCGCACGCGGCGTCATCGACTTCTGGCAGGAATGGCTCGAGCCGTGGGATTCCTTCACGGTCGAGATGGGGCGGATCGAGGAGGGGCCGAAGGCCGTCCTGATCGAGGTGGTGCAGCGGGGCCGGCTCCGCGGCTCTACGGGCACCGTGGAGACGCCCTCCGCAGCCGTTCACTTCTTCCGCGGCGACCGGATGTCCCGCATCGAGTTCCACCTCGACCGGGCCGGGGCGCGGAAGGCGGCCGGACTCGCCTAGCCGGCGAAGTGCTCCGCCAGCATCGCGCCCCGAGCGGGTGAACGTCCCCGAGTGAGGCCTATAGCGCCCACTCAGGGACGGTCGGCGCGGGGAGCGCGGCCGGCCACACCTCGGCGACCGGCTCGGGCTTGCCCACGTGGAAGCCCTGGGCGTAGTCGACGCCATACTCGCGGAGGAAGACGACCGTCTCGTCGTTGCCGACGAACTCGGCGATCGTCTTCATGCCCAGTCCCTTCGCGACCTGGACCATGGCCTTGACCATCAGCTGGTCGGTCATGCTCGTGGGGAGGTTGCGGATGAAGTCGCCGTCGATCTTCAGGTAGTGCAGCGGCAGGTGCTTCAGGTAGTAGTAGGAGCCGAAGCCGGCGCCGAAGTCGTCGAGGGCGAAGCGGCAGCCGACGCGGGTCAGGGTCTCGGCGAAGCGGCGGGCGTCGGCCATGTTGCTGATCAGCGACGTCTCGGTGATCTCGAGGATCAGGTTGTCGGGGTTGACCGACGTCTTGGCGAGCTCCTCCTGGATCAGACCGGGTAGCTCGCGGTCGTCGACCGAGCGGCCGGAGACGTTCACCTCGAGTCGAAGCTCGTTGCCCGCCTGGAGCTCGCGCTCCATTAGCCGGATGGCCTGAGCGACGACCCAGCGGTCGATCGACTGCACGAGGCCGAAGCGCTCGGCGACGCCGAGGAAGGCGCCCGGCGGGACCAGCTCGCCGTCGTCGCCGACCATCCGGATGAGGAGCTCGTGCTGGGAGACCTCGCCCTTCGCGATGTCGAGGATCGCCTGGCAGTGGAGCTCGAAGCGGTCCTCCTCGAGGGCGCGCCGGATGCGGTCGATCCAGGAGGCGCTGTCCTGGGTCTCGCCGCCGGAGCCGGGCTCGAAGACGTTGATGCGGTCGCGGCCGCCGTCCTTGGCCGCGTACATCGCCATGTCGGCCGCGGCGAGGAGCTCCTCGGCGGTGCTCCCATGCTCGGGGAAGTGGGCGACGCCGAGGCTCGTCGTCATTCGCATGGAGCGCCCGCCGGCCAGCGCCTCGTGGTCGCGCACCGCGCGGAGCAGGTCGGTCGCGACTGACTTGGCCGGCTCGTGGTCGGTGTGGGGGAGGAGGATCGCGAACTCGTCGCCGCCGAGCCGCGAGACGATGTCGGTCTCGCGCAGGCGCTTGCGCAGCAGCGCCGCCACGCTGATCACGACCTGGTCGCCGGCCTGGTGCCCCAGCGTGTCGTTGACATACTTGAAGTTGTCGAGGTCGAGGACGAGCAGCGTGCCGGGCTCGTCGTAGCGGGCCGCCCGCGCGAGCTCGCGGGAGAGCTCCTCGTCGAAGCGCCGGCGGTTGAAGAGCCCCGTCAGGGCGTCGTGATCCGCCAGGTGCTGGAGCTCCGACTCGAAGCGCTTGCGCTCCGTGATGTCGCGGAAGCTCCAGACGCGGCCGACGCTCTCCCCGGCCACGAGCTGCGGCTGCGAGTAGCGCTCGAAGACGCGGCCGTCATTGAAGTCGAGCAGGTCGTAGCTCTTGGCGTGCGGGGCCGCGTAGAGCTCCCCGATCTTGCTCTCGAAGGCGCCGGGATCGGTGAGCTGGTCGAGGACGAAGGCGATCGCCTCGCCGTCGTCTCCCGACTCCATGACCGACTTGGGGATCCGCCACATCCGAACGAACTCCTCGTTGTAGCTCGCGATCCGCCCCTCGGGGTCGACGACGAGGAGACCGTCTGCAGTCGACTCGAGCGTCGCCTTGAGCAGCGAGACCGAGCGTGCCGCGGCCTCCTCGGCCCGCTTGCGCTCGGTGATGTCCTGCGTCTGGGCGAAGTAGCGCTGGACGCCACCGTCGGGCTCACGCACTGTCGAGACGTTCAGAAGCACCCACATCGTCTCGCCGTCGGCGCGCACGTAGCGCTTCTCGGTCTCGTAGGAGTCGAGCTCGCCGTGCTTCAGCCGCCGGAAGGCCTCGAGGTCGGAGCCCAGATCGTCCGGGTGGGTGATGTCCTGGAAGCGGCGCGCGAGCAGCTCGCCCTCGGAGTAGCCGGTGATCTCGCAGAGGGCGCGGTTGACGCGGATGTAGCGACCGTCGGCCGCGGCGAACGCCATGCCGATCGGCGCGTTCTCGAAGCCCTGCTGGAAGCGAATCTCGCTCTCGCGGGCCTTG
>JBJMLJ010000375.1:0-2601 GCA_045805365.1 Thermoleophilaceae bacterium | reverse complement strand
GGCTACGAGCAGGAGGGCGCCCAGCGCTCGGGCCACATTCCCGGCGCGGCCTCGGTGCCCTGGGCGCAGGCCGTCCAGGAGGACGGAACCTTCAAGTCCGCCGACGACCTGCGCGAGCTCTACGAAGGCAAGGGCGTGCTCAACGGCGACCCGATCATCGCCTACTGCCGGATCGGCGAGCGCTCGGCGCACACCTGGTTCGTGCTCCACGAGCTGCTGGGCCAGGACGACGTCAAGAACTACGACGGGTCCTGGACCGAGTGGGGCAACCTGGTGAACGTGCCAATTGAGAAAGACGTCTAGGAGCTAGGACCTAGGACTGGATCCAGGCGTTGGAGTAGGGACTCCACGATTCTCGCTGTCGCGCCCCAGACGAAGTGGCCGTCCACCGTGTAGGTCGGGGTCTTTATCGGCACGCCCTTCTTCAGCAGCCGCTTCGACTCGAAGCCGCGGATCAGCTCAGGCAGCGAGAGCTCGAGGATCTCGGCGACCTCGGTCTCCTGAGGCGTCCAGGCGTAGCCCGGCTCGATGGTCCCGACGAAGGGGTGGACCTTGTAGCCGGTGACGAAGGTCCCGGTGGGCGGGAGCGCGCCTACGAGCTCTACGTCGTCGGGTGAGAGGCCGATCTCCTCCTCGGCCTCGCGCAAGGCGGTCTCCCGAAGGTCTTCGCCCGGGTGGTCCTGGCGGCCGCCGGGGAAGGAGATCTCGCCGGCGTGCTTCTTCAGGTCGTGGCGCCGCTCGGTGAACACCGCGACGAGCTCGCCTTCCCGCGGATAGAGCGGAATCAGGACCGCGGCGTCGGTCGATCCGGGCGCGTCCAGGCCGGCTGCCTCCTCCGGAGTCAGCAGCAGCGCACGGAGCTCGGCGGGGGAGGGCACGAGCTTATTATCGAAGGCGTGGCCGAGGCCCTCGTCATCGTCGACTTCCAGAACGACTTCACGCCCGGCGGGGCGCTGGCCGTGCCCGACGGCGATCGGATCGCGGAGCGGGTCAACGAGCTCGCCGCCGACCCGCGCTTCGAGCTCGTGCTCGCCACCCGCGACTGGCATCCGCCCGACCACGGGTCCTTCACCGAGCAGGGCGGGATCTGGCCGGTGCACACCGTCCAGGAGAGCGAGGGGGCGGAGCTCCATCCCGCGCTCGACCGGACGCGGCTGGACCTAGTGATCGACAAGGGGCAGAACCCGGACACCGAGGGCTACTCCGGCTTCGACGAGACGGGCCTCGAGCATCTCCTGCGCGAGCGCGGCATCCACAAGCTGACGATCGTCGGCCTGGCCACCGACTACTGCGTGAAGCACACCGCCCTCGACGCGCTCGGGCACGGCTTCGAGGTGACGGTCGACACCGAGGGCGTGCGCGGGGTCGACCTGAACGAGGGCGACTCCGAGCGCGCGCTGGACGAGCTGCGCGAGGCCGGGGCGACGGTCGCGTGAGCCGCGACGCGGCTGGCTGGGAGCGCATGCTCCAGAGCATGCGGACCTTCTTCGCCCTGATGCCGAAGACCTCCGAGGGCGGCCGTGCGGTGAGGCTCGACGGCGTCGTGGCCACGGTGGCCCCGGCCGTGCCCGAACGCTCGGTCCCGAACTCGGTGGTCTACGAGACCGAGGAGGCCCTGGCGGACTCGCTCGAGGAGCTTGCGCAGATCTACGAGGAGGCCGGGGTCAGGGCCTGGACCGTCTGGGTGCCGGCATATCACGAGCGGGCGGCGCAGCTGCTCGAGCGGGCGGGCCACAAGCTCGACGCCACCCCCACCGGGATGATCGCCGACCTGGACGCGGTCGAGCCGCCGCGGCCGGACGACCCACAGGTCGAGCCATCGCCCTCGAGCGCCGATCTCGGGCGGATAAACGACCTGGCCTACGGGACTGGCGACGCATTCCAGCGGCTGCTGGGCGACAGACCCGCTGACCCGAGCCACACGTACCTCGCCCGGGCGGACGGTCAGGTGGCGGGCTCCGTGGTGAGCTACGACCACCAGGGCGACTGCAGCATCTGGTGGGTCGCGACGGTGCCTGAGGCGCGCGGGCGCGGCCTCGCCGCCGGTCTCCTCCGGCGGGCGCTGGCGGACGGCAGGTCAAGGGGGTGCGACGTGAGCACGCTCCAGGCCACGAAGGCCGGCCGGCCCGTCTACGAACGGCTCGGCTACCGACCGCTCGGCGAGATCCAGATGTGGGAGCGCCGCCGCTAGGCCGCGATCGCCGCCGGCTGCGAGAGCTCGACCTCGCCGAGCGGCGCCGGCCGCGCGATGTGGAAGCCCTGCGCGTAGTCGACGCCGTAGCCCCGGAGCAGCTCGAGCGTCGGCCCGTCCTCGACGAACTCGGCCACCGTCCGCTTGCCGAGGCCCCGCGCGATCTGGACCACCGACTGGACGAGGAGCTGGTTGGTTCGGTCGTCGCCGAGCCCCCTGATGAACTCGCCGTCGATCTTCACGTAGTCGAAGCGCATGTGCTTCAGGTAGTAGAAGGACGCGAAGCCGGCGCCGAAGTCGTCGAGGGCGAACTCGCAGCCGAGCTCGCGTAGCCGGTTGGCGAACTCGCGGGCGCGATCCACGTTCACGATCGCGGCCGTCTCGGTCACCTCGATGCAGAGGCCCCGGCC
>JBJMLJ010000374.1:0-3263 GCA_045805365.1 Thermoleophilaceae bacterium | reverse complement strand
TCGGGCCTCGAGGCCCGCGTGATCCAGCACGAGATGGACCACCTCGACGGCGTGCTGATCCTGGAGCGCACGAGCCGCGACCAGCGCCGCGAGGCAATGCGCGCGCTACGCGACCGCGAGCGCGAGGCCGAAGCGGCCTAGCGGGCGATCCCGGCGCCCTCGGGCGCCTAATTCGGCTTATCGATCCGCATTTGTCTCGCTAGGCGAGTCAAATCCGGATCGCTTGACGATCCACGCGTTACTTCGCGGCCGTATACACGCGGTGCGTCTGGGCGAAGCCCCGCTCGTCCAGCTGGGCTGTCAGCTCGGCCCAGTCGAGCGGCTCGATCGTCTTCATGTGAGTAAGACGCTCGAGGCGAGCGCCGCGTGAGATCGCCGACGTTGGCTGCGGCTAGTCCTCGAGCCGCTCGTATGCCGGCAGCGTCAGGAACTCCACGAACTCGTCGCTGAGGGCGACGCTCTCGAACAGCTCGCGCGACAGGTCGGGGCGGCCCTCGGAGTAGAACCAGTCGTCGTCGCCGATCTCGTCGCGGATCTTCTCGAGCTCGGCCGTCTCCAGCTCGCGGACGAGGTCGGGAGTGACCGTGCGGCCGTCCTCCAGGGAGGCCTCGTGGCGGATCCACTGCCACACCTGCCCGCGGGCGATCTCGGCGGTCGCCGCGTCCTCCATCAGGCCGTAGATCCCGGCGGCGCCGTTGCCGCGCAGCCAGGAGGAGATGTACTGAATGCCCACGTTCACGTTCGAGCGCAGGCCCTCCTCGGTGATCTCGCCCGGTGTGCCCGGGACGTTCAGGAGGTCGGCGGCGGCGACCTCGACGTCGTCGCGCTGCCGCGAGACCTGATTCGGCGACTCCCCGAGCACGTCGTCGAACGCCTCGGTGGCCACGGAGACCGAGTCGGGATGCGCGACCCAGGTGCCGTCGAAGCCGTCGCCCGCCTCGCGCTTCTTGTCCTCCTGCACGGCTGCGAAGGCCTTCTCGTTGGCCTCCTCGTCGCTCCGGCTCGGGATGACCGCCGCCATGCCGCCCATCGCGTGGGCGCCGCGCCGGTGGCAGGTCTTGACGAGCAGCTCCGTGTAGGCGCGCATGAAGGGCACCGTCATGGTCACCTTGGAGCGGTCGGGAAGCACGAAGTCGTCCCGGGTCCGGAAGCGCTTGATCGCGGAGAAGATGTAGTCCCAGCGCCCAGCGTTGAGGCCCGCCGAGTGGTCGCGCAGCTCGTAGAGGATCTCGTCCATCTCGAACGCGGCCGGGATCGTCTCGATCAGCACGGTCGCCTTGATCGTGCCGCGGTCGAGGCCGAGCGCGTCCTCCGCCAGGACGAAGGCGTCCTTCCAGAGGCGCGCCTCGAGGTGCGACTCGAGCTTCGGGATGTAGAAGTACGGCCCGGCGCCGCGCTCGAGCAGCTCGCGCGCGTTGTGGAAGACGAACAGGCCGAAGTCCATGAAGGCGCCGGCCACGGGCTCGCCGTCGATGACGAGGTGGCGCTCCGGCAGGTGCAGACCGCGGGGCCGGACCAGCAGCGTGGCGGTCTCGTCGTCGAGCTTGTACTCCTTGCCGTCCTCCTCGTGCTCGATCGTGCCCCGGACGGCGTCGATCAGGTTGACCTGGCCGCCGGCCATGTTCTGCCAGGTCGGCGAGTTGGAGTCCTCGAAGTCGGCCATGAAGCCGCGCGCCCCGGAGTTCAGGGCGTTGATCACCATCTTGCGGCTGGTCGGGCCGGTGATCTCGACGCGGCGATCCGCGAGCGCCTCGGGCTCAGGCGCGATCCGCCAGTCGCCCTCGCGGATCTCCCTCGTCTCCTCGAGGAAGTCGAGCGAGCCCCCGCCGTCCAGCTGGGCCTGCCGCTCACGGCGCTTGCCGAGCAGCGCCCGGCGGGTGTCGTCGAGCTCGCGGTGCAGCGTGGCCACGAGGTCCAGCGCCTCGGGCGTCAGTACCTCCTCGATGCGGTCCTCTACCGGTGCCTGGACTTCAGGGGTTGCCATTGATCGACCTCCAGAGCAGCTCCATCGGATGCATTACCCGGACCTCGTGGCCCAGACGCCTCGTGTGCGCGGCGATCTGGAGCACGCAGCCGGGGTTCGCGGCGGCGACGATCTCCGCGCCCGTGTCGAGCAGGTTGCGGGCCTTGCGCTCGCCGAGCTCGTTGGCGGCGTCCGGCTTCACCAGGTTGTAGATCCCCGCGGAGCCGCAGCAGAGCTCCCACTCGTCCGGCTCGACGAGCTCGAGCTCGGGGATGCCGCGCAGCAGGTCGCGCGGCTGGGCGCGAATGCCCTGCGCGTGGGCGAGGTGACAGGCGTCGTGGTAGGCGACCTTCATCGGCAGCGGGGCGCGCTCCGCCCGCGGCTCGAGGTCGCCGAGGAGCTCGGTGGCGTCGCGCACCTTGGCGGCGAATGCCTCGCCACGCTCGGCCCAGGCCGGCTCCTCGCGCAGCAGGTGGGCGTAGTCCTTCATCCCGGAGCCGCAGCCCGCGGCGTTGACGACGATCGTGTCGTAGCCCTCGAGCGCCTCGATCGCCGCCTTGGCCAGGGGGCGCGCGTCGCCGCCGGCGTGGAGCTGGAGCGAGCCGCAGCAGCGCGGCCGGCGAGGGGCGTGCACCTCGAAGCCCTCCGCCGCCAGCGTCCGGGCGGTCGCCTCGTTCACGTCGCCGAACAGCGCCCGCTGGACGCAGCCCTGGAGGAGCGCGACGGTGCCGCGCTTCTCGCCGGCGGCGGGGAAGCGCTCCGGCAGCCGCTTCAAGGCCTGGCGAAGGCCGACCTTCGGTCCCAGCGGGTGAAGCCGCGCCAGCGGCGCCAGCGGGCGCAGCCGGCCGGGGTGGGGGAAGAGCGCGAACAGCGCCCGGCGCTTCAGACGGTCCCAGGGGCCGCGCTCGTGGTTGCGCTCGACCTGCGCCCGCGTGTCCTCGATCAGCTTGTCGTACTGCACGCCCGACGGGCAGGCCGTCACGCAGGCCATGCAGCCGAGGCAGCGGTCCCAGTGCTCGACCATCTCCGGCGACAGCTCCGAGCCCTCCTCGAGCCCTGCCTTCATCAGCACGATGCGGCCGCGCGGCGAGTCCATCTCCTCGCCCCAGAGCGCGTACGTGGGGCAGGTCGGCAGGCAGAAGCCGCAGTGGACGCAGTCGTCGATCAGGTCGAGCTCGGGCGCGCGCTCGGTGTCGAAGGCGCGCGTCATGGCAGCAGGCCGGGGTTGAGAACTCCGGCCGGGTCGAAGTGGTCCTTGAGGCGGCGCATCAGCTCCAGCAGGCCGGGTTCGAACCCGCCC
>JBJMLJ010000373.1:0-6781 GCA_045805365.1 Thermoleophilaceae bacterium | reverse complement strand
TCGCCGCCGGCCTGATCGCCGTCACGCCGTTGCACTTCGACCTGACCGACGAGGCCGGGGTCGAGGACCTGGCGGGCTTCGACCTCGACGGACTCCTGCGCCCTGCGGCGCGCGAGGTGTGAGCGCGGCGGAGCGGGCCGCCGAGCTGCGGCGGCAACTCGAGCACCACAACCACCGCTACTACGTACTCGACGATCCCGAGATCTCGGACGCCGACTATGACGCGCTGCTGAACGAGCTCCGCGAGATCGAGGCCGCCAATCCCGAGCTGTTGACGCCCGACTCGCCGACCCAGCGGGTTGGCGCCAAGCCGCTCGACAAGTTCGACCAGGTCGAGCACCTCCAGCCGATGCTCTCGCTCGGCAATGCCCGCAACGAGGAGGAGCTGCGCGCGTGGGTGGAGCGCAACGAGGCGCGGCTGAAGAAGGACGGCGTAGAGGACGCGGCGATCCGCTTCGTCACCGAGCCGAAGATCGACGGGCTCGCCATCTCACTCGTCTACCAGGACGGCGCGCTCGTCCGCGGCGCCACGCGGGGAAACGGCGAGGTGGGCGAGGACGTGACCCAGAACCTGCGCACGATCAACGCCATCCCCCTGCGAATCGACGACGCCCCGCCGCTGCTCGAGGTGCGCGGCGAGGCCTATCTGCCGATCGAGGCGTTCATGCGACTGAACGAGCAGCGCGCGGAGGCCGGCGAGCCGACCTACGCCAACCCGCGCAACACCGCGGCAGGGTCGATCCGCCAGCTCGACCCTCAGATCACCGCCTCGCGCCCGCTGTCGATGTGGTGCTACAGCATCGGCGCGCTCGAGGGGCTCGAGTTCCAATCGCAGCACGAGTCGCTCGAGTGGCTGCGCGAGCATGGCTTCAAGGTCAACCCGGACGTCGAGGTCCACGACACGGTCGAGGGCACCGTTGCCGCCTGCCGGGCCTGGGAGGAGCGGCGCGACCGGCTCGACTTCGAGATCGACGGCGTGGTGGTCAAGGTCGACGACCTGGCGCTTCAGAGCCGGCTCGGTGTGGTCGGCCGCGAGCCGCGCGGCGCCGTGGCGTGGAAGTTCGCCCCGAGCACCGCCACCACGACGTTGAAGAAGATCGCCTGGAATGTGGGCCGGACCGGCCACATGGTCCCCTTCGCGATGCTCGAGCCGGTCCAGGTCTCGGGCGTGACCGTGAAGCTCGCCACCCTCCACAACGAGGAGGACCTGCGCCGGAAGGACGTGCGCGAGGGGGACGAGGTGATCGTGCTCCGCGCCGGCGACGTGATTCCGCAGGTGGTCTCGCCCACCGCCAAGGCACAGAAGCGCAAGGGCCGGGCGGGGCCGGCGAAGCCTCCGGCCAAGTGCCCGTCGTGCGGGACGCCCACCGTCAAGCCGGAGGGCGGGGTGTGGACGATCTGCCCCAACCGCGCCTCCTGCCCCGGCCAGCTCTTCCAGGCGCTCAAGCACTTCGTCAGCAAGGGGGCGATGGACATCGAGGGCCTGGGCGAGGAGAACGTCCGCCGCTTCCTCAGCGAGGAGCTGATCAAGAGCATCCCGGACATCTACGAGCTCGACCCCGAGCGGCTCACGGCTCTCGACGGCTTCGGCGAGATATCGGCGAACAACCTGCTCGAGTCGATCGAGGCCTCGAAGCAGACGCCCTACTTCCGCGTCCTGTACGCGCTCGGGATCCCCGGAATCGGCTACGTGAACGCCCGCGCGCTCGCCCAGCAGTTCCGCTCGGTGCATGAGCTGATGGCAGCCTCCACCGAGGACATCGTGGAAACGCCGGGCATCGGCCCGATCCTCGCCGAGACGATCCACAAGACGCTCGCCGAGGACCGCACCAAGGAGCTGATCGAGCGCCTGCGGGGCCACGGGCTGAGCTTCGAGACGGTGGGCGCGGAGGCCGAGGAGCCGGAGGGACCGCTGTCCGGCAAGACGCTCGTGATCACCGGGACGCTTCCGGGGCTGTCGCGCGAGGAGGCGACGGAGCGGATCGAGCAGGCCGGCGGAAAGGTCACCGGCTCCGTGTCCGGCAAGACCGACTACGTGGTCGCGGGTGAGGATCCGGGCGGCACGAAGTGGAGCAAGGCCCAGGAGCTCGGCACCGAGATCCTCGACGAGGACCGCCTGCTCGAGCTGATCGGCTAGCTGGCTTCGCCGCTAGCGAATTCCCGCGATCGCCTGGGCCATCGCGTCCTGCAGGTGGTGCGCGGGCGAGACGCTGACGCCGTTCATCAGGATCGAGAAGGCGTAGAGGTCCCCGGAGCGGGCCCTGCAGTAGCCGGACAGGGCGCTGACGCCGTTGAGGGTGCCGGTCTTGCCGCGGCAGCGGCCGTGGGCGGGGCCGCGGCGCAGCCGGTGGACGAGCGTCCCGTCCCGGCCGGCCCGCGAGAGCGAGCCGTAGAAGGCGTCGAAGTCGTCCCGGCTCGCCATCGCCTGGAGCAGGCGGACGACGCGGTAGGGGGAGGCGCGGTCGCTGTGGGAGAGCCCCGAGCCGTCGGTCAGGTGGACGCGCGACCCGACCCCGCGGGCGAAGCGGGCCGCTACCCGGGCTCCGCGCCTGGTCGTGCCCTTGCCGGTGGCCTGGAGGGCCAGGTCCTTCAGCAGCATCTCGGCGAAGAAGTTGTCGGACGGCTTGTTCGTCAGCCGGATCAGCGTCTCCATCGGCGGCGAGTCGACGCTCGCCACGACGCTCGCCCCGGCGGGCGTGCGGCCGCCGCGCGCGCCCTCCGCGACACGGATGCCGCGCTTCTTGAGCACGGCCTGGAGCCGCCGCGCGGCGAAGAGCGGGGGCTTCGTCTGGAAGGCCGAGCCGCTCGAGTTCGCGAGGCCGCGGTTGAAGGAGAGGGCGCTCAGGGGCCCCACCCAGATCGAGGTCCCCCAGTCGGAGTCCGGTCCGCCGCGGAGCGAGTCGAACCCGGACTCGTCGCCGTAGATGCGGCCGTCGACCTCCTGGATGCCGGCGTCCTGGAGGCGGGTGGCGAGGGCCTCGACGGTGGCGCCGGTGCCGTAGTTGCGGCGGTCGAAGCGGCGGCTGCCGAAGGTCGGGTCGCCGCCGCCGCGCAGGTAGAGGCTGCCGTGCCAGACCCCGTCGGTGCCGAGGCTGCCGGTGCTCAGCACCTCGGTACCCAGCGTGCCGCTCCGGCCGTAGCGGGCCAGCGCCGCCGAGGTCGTGAAGAGCTTCGTGTTGGAGGCCAGGATGCGCGAGCGCCGCTCGTTCCAGTGGAAGGCCGTCCTTCCGAGGGTGAGGTTGTAGACGTAGGCGCCCGAGTACCTCCCGGCGGGCCGCATGTCCCGGGCTAGCTTCTGGTGCAGGGAGGCGGCGTCCGCGCCGCTGGGGGCCAGGAGGGCGAGAGCGGCCAGCAGCGGGGCCGCTCGGCGGGCGGTCCTGGGGAGAGACATCGAGGGTGGAACACGCTAGCGAGAGGAGCGGTGCGGTAGCCGCGTCGCGTCGATAGGCGATAATCAGGGACAGATGGGCGAGGTCGTCAAGCTCGAGAAGCCTTCCGCCGGCCGGCGGAAGGCACCCGCAAAGACCTCTCGCCGGCGGAGGCGCTCGCGGACGGCCCTCGTCCTCGGGGGCGGGGGCTTCACCGGCGGCGTCTACGAGATCGGCGCCCTGCGGGCCCTCGACCTGCTGGCCGTCAACCGGACGGTCAACCAGTTCGACGTCTACGTCGGCACCAGCGCCGGCTCGTTCGTCGCGAGCCTGGCGGCCAACGGAGTGACCCCCGAGGAGATGATGCGGGTGGTCAACCAGCAGGTGCCGACCCCCTTCCGCGACGTCGACCGCAGCACGCTGATGCGGCCCAACTACCTGGAGTTCCTCCAGGCCACGGCGCTCCTGCCGCTACGCCTCCTGGGGCTCGGCCGGAACATGCTCACGCAGCTCCGCTCCAGCTCGGTGATCGACCTGGCGGTCGGGCTCGCCGAGGCGCTTCCCTCAGGGCTGTACGACGGACAGGCGGTCGAGCGCTACCTGGAGCAGGTCCTAGGCGACCCCGACCGATCGAACGACTTCCGCCTGCTCGAGAACGAGCTCTACCTCACCGGCACCGATCTCGACACGTGTGAGCGGATCGTCCTCGGCTCGGGCGACTGGGACGACGTGCCGATCTCGCGGGCGGTCGCCGCCTCGACCGCGCTGCCGATGGTCTACAAGCCGGTCGAGATCAAGGGGCGGCACCTGGTGGACGGCGGCATCCGCTCTACCACCAACGTGGACATCGCGGTCGAGCACGGCGCGAAGTTCGTGATCGTCGTCAACCCGCTAGTCCCCTACGTCAACGACTTCCAGAAGGTCATCCCGACGATGTGGGGCAGCCGCGTCCGGCGCGTCGCAGACATGGGCTTCCCGCAGATCGGCTACCAGGCGTTCAAGCTGCTCGCGCACCAGCGCCTGCACGAGGCGGTCCGCAACTGGGCGGAGAAGTACCCGGGCGTCGACATCATCCTGATCGAGCCCGACCCCAACGACGAGCTGATGTTCGAGACGAACATCCTCAACTTCACCCGCCGGGTGGAGATCGCCCGCCACGGCTTCGAGTCCGTCACGCTCAAGCTCGCCGAGGACTACGACCGGCTCAAGGCGATCTGCGCCAAGCACGGAATCGAGATCTCGGCCACGCGCGTTCGCAAGGTCGTCCGCAAGTTCGCCAAGGAGCGCGAGAAGACGGCTGCCTGGCGGCGCATCCTCGAGCAGACGACCGGCGCGCTGCTGCGGCAGTCCGAAGAGGCTTAGTGCCCGACCGGCTGTACTTCACGGATTCCGACGAGTCAAACGAGCTGATCGCGTCGGACCCGATGGCGTTGCTGGTGGGCTTCGCGCTCGACCAGCAGGTCACCGTCCAGAAGGCCTTCTCGGGACCGCTCGTCATCCGCGAGCGCCTGGGGTCGATAGACGCCGCGAGCCTGGCCTCGGCCGACCTCGAGCCGGTGTTCCGGGAGCGCCCGGCCGTCCACCGCTTCCCGGGCGCGATGGCGGAGCGCGTTCACGACCTCGCCGTGCACCTGCTCGACCGCTACGACGGCGATGCCGCCGGCGTCTGGACCGACGCCGCTGACGCGGACGAGCTGAGGGCCAACATCTCCGGCCTGCCCGGGTTCGGCGAGATGAAGGTCAAATCGCTCGGCTCGGTCCTTGCGAAGCGCTTCGGGGTCGAGGCCGCGGAAGGCCTGGTGCCGTCGCATCCGACGCTGGGCGACGTCGACTCGCCGCAGGCGCTGGCCGACTACCAGGCGGCCAAGCGGATCCACAAAGCGGAGTGGTCCAAGGCCCCAGCGGCGTAGGCTTCCCTGGGGATGAGGGCTCGGGGGGCGCTGCCTTCGATCGTCGCGGCCATCGCTGCCGCCACCGCGCCGGCGAGCGCGGCCGCCGCGCTGCCGCCGACGCTCGGGCCGGGCGGCTGCTACGACCCGACCCAGGCGAACGCCGACTACGAGGCCTACGGGCCGACCGACGTCAACGTCCAGGCGGGCAACGGACGCATGACGGTGAACGAGAACGCCGCCGGCACGATCACGGTCTTCAAGTATCCCAACCCGAGCCTCTACAACCTGGTCAAGTACTTCACCCTGAGGCGCGACGCGGCCGGTCACGTCCAGGTCCAGTACCCGAACGAGGGCAGCTTCGCCGGCATCCGCTACCGGACGCGCAGCGGCCGCACCGGCTTCGCCTGGCTGCGGGACTGGCGCTCGAGCCAGCGCTACGACTCGACCGACACGCCGGTTCCGGTCACGACCTACCGCGCGCCGCGGCGGCTGCGGCTGAAGGTCACGAACGTCGACCTGGCCCCGCCGGGCCGCGACCGCTTCGTTCGCGAGTACTGGGTGACCCGCGGCCGCCAGTCCCCGGTGCGGAGCGCGAGCCTCGTCTACTTCGAGAACTTCAACCCGGTGGCCAGCCACATCCCCTTCCTGCCGATCAGCGACTGGTGCATGACCGAGAACTCGGACCAGCGTGCGGCGTATGACCCCGGCTCGCACGCGATCGTCAACTCATGGGCGGGGCGGGACACGGCCAGCGGCCGGCCCGCCTCCATAGCGGTCGCGTTCGGCTTCAGCGGGCGCGACGGCGCCCACCAAGTCGGCGCCGACGCCTACGACAAGAACGCGGCGGGCGGCGGCCCGCCCGATCCCTACCGCCAGGCGCGCACCGGTCTGAGGGGGGATGGCGGAGCGAGCGGGCAGACGACCGGCGCGCTCGAGCGGCGGCTGCGCTTCGACCGCCGCGGCCGCGCCGAGGCGCGGATGACGATCGCCGCCGGCCACGACGGCGCCGCCGCCCTCGCCGCCCTCAACGCCGGCCGGGCGAGGAGGTTCGCGCCCCAGATGTCCGCCGTCCGGCGTGACTGGCGGCGCTTCCTGAGGCGGACCCGCCTGCCCGCCCGCAGCGGGCGTCGGGTGACGGAGGTCGCCAAGCGCTCGCTGATCTCGGTCCGCCTCGCGCACGTCGCCGAGACAGGGGCGATCGTCGCCTCGGCCAACACGCAGGGCCCGTACGGCGAGGACTGGATTCGCGACGGCGCCTTCATCAACCACCTGCTCGACCTGAACGGCCTGACCGGCGTGGTGACGAAGCACAACCTCTTCTACGCCCGCGTCCAGGCCTCGGCAGCGCATCCGAGCGCGGTGCGGCCGCCCGGCAACTGGTCGATGGCCTACTACTACGACGGCGTCGACGGGGCGCCCATCCCCTGGGAGATCGACGAGACGGGGCTGGGCGCGTGGACGCTGTTCGACCACTACCGCTACCTCCACGGCGGCGCGGCGCGGCGCTACCTGGCGCAGGTG
>JBJMLJ010000372.1:0-4688 GCA_045805365.1 Thermoleophilaceae bacterium | reverse complement strand
CGGTCGCGCCACTCGCCGCTCTCGACGTACCAGTCCAGGTCCCGCTGCTCCAGCAGCCGGAAGCGGACCCGGGTGACCGCGACGTCGGTGCGCTCCTCTCCCTGCGGCAGGCGTAGCGCGATGCCGCTCATCACCTCGTGCGTGCGGCCCGAGAGGCGGCGCAGGAAGGTCTCCGCCTCCTCGGCGTCGGCCGGCTTGCCGAAGACCCGACCGTCGAGCACGACCTCGGTGTCCACCCCGAGCACCGCGTCGCCCGGCACCGCCCGCGCCTTTCGCAGCGCGTTCTCGAGCGCCAGGGCGCGCGGGTCGCCGTCGCTCGCCTCTTCCACCTCGGGCGGCTCGACCCGGAAGTCGACGCCGAGCTGCTCGAGGATCGCCCGCCGCTGGGGCGAGCGCGAGGCGAGGATCAAGGTTTCAGCCAAGCTCCGGGAAGAACAGCCCGACCTCGCGCGCGGACGACTCGGGCGAGTCGGAGCCGTGAACGAGGTTGGTCTGCACCTCGAGGGCGTAGTCGCCGCGGATCGAGCCGGGGCTCGCCTCGAGCGGGTTGGTGGCGCCGATGATCTGGCGGGCGGCGACCACGGCCTCGTGTCCCTCGAGCACCATCGCCACCAGCGGGCCGCTGGTGATGAACTCGACGAGGTCGCCGAAGAAGGGCTTGTCGACGTGCTCCTCGTAGTGGCGCTCGGCCAGCTCGCGCTCCATCCGCATCAACTTGAGCGCCGCTATGCGCAGGCCCTTGCGCTCGAAGCGGGCGATCACCTCGCCGGTCAGGCCGCGCTCGAATGCGTCCGGCTTGACCAGGATCAGCGTCCTGTCCATCGGTCTCCTTTCAGCCCGGGCTAGACGTTCGACGGAGGAAGCTCTCCGCCCGCCGACGCGGGCGGCTCCACCTGGGTCTCGGCGGGGACGCCGCCCATGGCCTGGCGCGCGACCTGCGCCCGTCCCGCGGCTCTTCGGCGCTCGCGCGGCCGGCGCGCCTCGCCGGGCTGTCCGACCTCCGCCTCGCAGTAGGGGCAGATCTTCCAGCGCGGGTCGAGCGGCTTGCCGCAGACGGTGCAGGGCTCCTTCAGCCGGCGCAGGCAGCTCGGGCAGCGCAGGAACGCCTTCTCGACCTCGAAGCCGCAGTAGGGACAGGCGAGATGCCCGAGGTTCTGGAGCCGGGCCTCGGCCGCCGCGATCTCCAGCTCGCGCTCGCGCACGTCCTCGATGTACTCGGGAGGCCGCACGATCATGTAGACGATCGTCCCGATGAACGGGAAGAGGGACGCGGCGGTCGCGCAGCCGACCAGCATCGGGTCCTCGATGCGGCGCCGGGAGTCGGCGTACGTCCAGTAGACAAGCGCCAGCCAGAGCACGACGAGGAAGAGAAGAAGCAGGTTGACCGCGAGGTTCAGCCCGTCGTTCGTGATCCCGAAGACGGCGAGAGCAGGCATTGAACCGGCGAGTGTACTTAGCGCGTCCTACAGAAAGAGCCGCCCGAGGGCGTAACCGATGCCGAAGAAGACGAGGATCACGGTGGCCACCACGAGGGCGACCAGGCCGATCATCGCGCCGAAGCCGGGTCCTTCACCCTCGTCCACGCCGTGAATCCTGGCACGCCCGCGCTACAGCGTCGAGGCGCGGGCGTCGCCCTCCTCGCGGACGAGGTCGGCGATGAGGTAGATCGAGCCGGTGGCGACCACCGCGCCGCCCAGGGCCTGCGCACGCTCGACGGCCGCCGCCGGGTCGACCACCGTCTCGGCCGGCGGGCCGTCCAGCTTCTCGGCGAGGCTCTCGAGCGTGGCCGGCGAGAGAGCGCGCGGGTTGGCGCAGCGCGTGAAGACGAAGCGGTCGAAGATCGGAACCAGCTCGCGCAGCATCCCGGCCGCGTCCTTGTCCTCGAGCACGCTCACGACACCCACTCGTGGCCGCCGTTCGCCGAGCAGCGAGGGCAACGCCTGCGCCAAAGCCGCGGCGCCCGACGGGTTGTGAGCACCGTCGTAGACCGTCAGGGGCTCCTCGGCGACAACGTCGAGCCGGCCCGGGATGCGCGTCTCGGTCCGAGCGGCTGCGACCGCAGCCTGATCGAGGTCGCGCCCCAGGAAGGCCGCGGCGGCGGCTGAGGCCAGCGCGAAGTTCGCGTCCTGGAAGCCGCCCGAGACAGCCGCCGGGCGCGCACGGCGAGCGGGCGCCCTGGCCGCCAGCGCCTCCACGGCGGGGTCGAGCTCCGGCGGCGTGACCAACGTCGCGTGCTCCCGCACCACCGCCAGCTTCTCCCCGGCGATGTCCTCCACGGTCGGTCCGAGCCAGCGGGTGTGCTCCAGGCCGACGCCGGTGAGGACCTGCACCTTCGACGGGATCACGTTGGTGGCGTCGAAGCGGCCGCCCAGGCCGGCCTCGATCACGGCGACCTCGACGTCGCGCCGGGCCAGCTCGTGGTAGGCGGCGGCGGTAAGCGCCTCGAACTGCGTGACCCGGTCGTCGGGCTCGACCGTGCGGTTGACCAGCTCCGCGGCGTGCGCCGCCCGGGCCACGGCGGCGGCGAAGTCGGCCTCCGACACCGGCTCCTCCCCCACCTCGATCCGCTCGCGGAAGGAGCGCAGGTGGGGCGAGGTGTAGCTGCCGGTCCGCAGGCCGTGGCGCTCGAGGATCGCGGCGCAGAAGCGGACAGTGGAGGACTTGCCGTTCGTGCCGACCACGTGGATGGAGGCGAACCTCCGCTGCGGCAGGCCGAGGACGGTCATCAGCTTGTGCATGCGGTCGAGGCCGAACCGCATCCCGAACAGCTCGAGCCCGAGCAGGTATTCCTCGGCCTGGCGCGCGTTGGGGAGGAGCGCAGCCCGATCGTCGATCGGGCGAGCACCGGACCACTCGTTCATCCCAGCCGCTCGAGCGCCCGCCGGTACTCGTCGAGCTTGCGGCGCTCCTCCTCGACCACCTCCGGCGGCGCCTTCTCGACGAAGCCCTTGTTGGCGAGCTTCTTCTCCGCGCGCTCGATCTCGGCACGGAGCTGGTCGCGCTTCGCCGCCAGCTTCTTCTCGCCCTCGACCGGGTCGAAGGCGTCGGAGGGAAGCACCTGCACCGCGCCGCCGGGGATCGGCAGCGTCGCGAGCACGTCGCCGTCCCGGTGGTCCTCCGGCACGAACTCGAAGCGCGCGAGCCGAGCGATCTGCCCCTGGGCGGAGTCGTCGTAGCCGTCCGCGATGAGGCGCGCGGGGATGTCGGCCGACGCCTTGGCGCCGACGGCGTCCCGGTAGCTGCGCAGCTCGGTGACCGCCTCGATGACGCGACCCAGGTGCTTCTCTGCCTCCGTGTCCACGAGCCCCTCGTCCGGCGCCGGCCAGGGGGACGCGGCAAGCAGCCCGCGCTCGCCCGGCAGGAACGACCAGATCTCCTCGGTTACGAACGGCATCAGGGGATGCAGGAGGACTAGGCAGCGCTCGAGGGAGTGGAGCAGGACGCCCGAGACGGCCGCGTTCTCGCCCGAGTAGAGGCGCGGCTTGGCGAGCTCCAGGTACCAGTCGCAGAGCTCGGACCAGAAGACCTCGTACAGCCGCAGCGCCGCGGGCGAGAATTGGAAGCGGTCGAGCAGGTCGGTCACCTCGCGCGTCGTCTGCTCGAGCCGCGACAGGATCCAGCGGTCCTCGACCGTCTCCGCGGCCGCCGACGGGTCAGCGTCGACGTCCGCCCCCAGCAGGATCAGCCGTGAGGCGTTCCAGAGCTTGTTGGCCAGGTCCTCGCCCTGCTTGACGCGCTGGGCCGAATAGCGCACGTCCTGCGTGGAGGACATCGCGAGCAGGCCGAAGCGGAGGGCGTCGGCGCCGTGGTTCTCGACCTCCTCGAGCGGATCGATGCCCGTGCCCAGGGACTTGGACATGCGCTTGCCCTCGGGCGACTGGATGATCGCGTTGATCGGTACGTCGGTGAACGGCACCTCGTCGGTGAACTCGATCCCCATCATCACCATGCGGGCGACCCAGAGGAAGATGATGTCCCTGCCGGTGACGAGGGCATCGGTCGGGTAGAAGGCGCGCAGGTTCGGGGTGTCGTCGGGCCAGCCGAGCGTGGCGAACGGCCAGAGCGCCGACGAGAACCACGTGTCGAGCACGTCCGGGTCGCGCTCCCAGCCTTCGCCCTGGGGCGGCTCCTCGCCCACGTGGAGCTCGTCGCCGCGGTACCAGGCAGGGATCTGGTGCCCCCACCAGAGCTGGCGCGAGATGCACCAGGGCCGGATGTTCTCGAGCCAGTCGAGGTAGACCTTGGCGTAGCGCTCCGGGTGGAAGCGGACCTTGCCCTCGCGCACCACCTCGATCGCCGGCTTGGCGAGCCCGGACATGTCGCAGAACCACTGGAGCGAGATCAGCGGCTCGATCCGCATCCCCGAGCGGTGGGAGTGCGGAACGTCGTGGGAGTAGGGCTGCGTGCCCGAGATGAGGCCCTCGTCGCGGAGCGCGGCGACCACCGCCGCGCGCGCCTCGTCGACCGTCATGTCGCGGAAGCGCTCGGGGGCGGCGTCGGTGAGACGGCCGTCCTCGCCGATCACGCCGATCTCCTCGAGCCCGTGCTTGCGGCCGATCTCGAAGTCGTTCGGGTCGTGGCCCGGCGTGATCTTGAGCGCCCCGGTGCCGAACTCCGGATCGACGTGCTCGTCGGCGATCACCTTCAGCCTGCGGCCGACCAGCGGGAGGATCGCGGCCTCGCCGATG
>JBJMLJ010000371.1:0-2403 GCA_045805365.1 Thermoleophilaceae bacterium | reverse complement strand
CTGACCGTCGAGGAGCGGGAGATAGTGCGGGCCCGCGCGGTCTGGGTGGTCGTCGGCTAGCCTCGAATACATGCGAAAGACATGGGTGCTGGACACGGAGACGAAGGGAACAGGCGCCCACGTGGTCCCGCTCGACGACGCCGAGGGGAAGCCGGCGCCGAAGCGCCGCCGGGCGCCCAAGCCGGCCCCAGCAGCGACGCGGCCGCCGCGCAGGCCGAAGCCGGCGGTCGAGACCTCCGCCGGCCCGCTGCCCCCGGGCCACGTGAGGAAGAAGTCGACCGGCGAGCTCGGCCGGGTCAAGGCGGTCGATCCCAGGGCCGGCACGGCGACGGTCCAGTGGCTGCGCGGCGGCTCGACGTCGACCGTTCCGCTGAGCGCGATCAGCCGTCGCTGAGAGCCAGCCCGAACGGGCTGCCCTCGGAGTCCTTGCAGATCGAGATGCGGTCGCCCGGATGGACAACGCCCCCGCCGAGCGCCTTCACCCGCTCCACCGCGGCCGCCATGTCGGCGACCTCGAAGTAGGGAAGCGAGAAGGTGTCGCCGGGCCCGGGTCCGCGGGCGTGCACGCCTACGGTCGTGCCGCCGGAGCGCGTCTGCCAGCCCTCCCCCTCGCTCTCTCGCCGCGGCTCCAGCTCCGCCCCGAGCAGCCCGGACCAGAAGCGGCGGGCCCGCTCGGGATCGTCGGCCGGGAACTCGACCAGGGACGGCTCCACGCGGCGATGGTACTTGCCTAGTGCAGGGGGTCGCCCGGGTGCGGATCGACGGTGGTCGGCCCGTCGCTCCCCTGCCGGAAGCCGGGCCTGTCCCGGATCGGCGCCTCGCCGCGCTCGAGCCGGATCGAGAGCTTGCCGTTGTAGAGCGACGGGGGCGACACGAGGCAAGGCGGCGTCTTGTTGGCGTCCTTGGTCAGGGGGTTCGAGTTGCTCACCTGGTCGTCGGGCTCCACCTGCCTGCCGCGCGAGCCGTCGGCACGGGTCACGTGACTGCAGGTGAAGCTCTCGATGACGCCGAGCGGGATCGCCCGGTCGTAGGTGTTCGGCTGGAGGTAGGAGTTGCCGCGCGCCCAGAACGGGGTTGCGTCGCGGTGCGACTCGAACGAGCGGCCGTCGAGGACCGTCACCACCGCCTGCACCCGCTGGCCGTCCGCCCACTTGCCCGCCAGGTTGGCGCCGGCGAAGTCGAGGAAGCCGGCGACGGTCTGCTGGTAGAAGTTGAACAGCGACAGGATCGGGTTGAGCTGCTGGAGGAAGGGATGGAGGTTGTCCAGCACCGGGCCGGCCTCCTTCAGGGTGCGCTCGAGGGCGGGGGCGCCCCGGTCGCCGGCTTTGACGAGTGGGTTGAGGTTGTGGAAGAGGTGGGTGAGGTCGGGTGAGAGGTTGCCGAGGTCGTGGATGGTGGGGCCGAGGTCGTCGGCGGGGCGTTTGAGGTCGTTGATGAGTGGGTGGGCGTTGCGGCTGAAGGTTTCGAGGCGGGCGAGGGTGGCCTTCGATTCGTCGAGGAAGGTGGGGAAGATCGAGAAGGTCTCGGCCAGCGCCTGGTCGCGCGATTGGGTCGCTTCGAAGGTGTTGTTGGCGTTCAGGATCAGGTCGTGCAGGGCGCCCTGGCGCTGGTTGATGGCGCCGAACACGACACCGGTGTTCTTGACCAGCCGCCGCACGGCGATCTCCTGCTCGTCGAGGGTCTTGAACAGCTTGGCGCCGTCGACGGCGAAGCCGGGCAGGTTGCCGAAGGCATCGTTGAGGTTCTCGGCCGGCCCCGGCGAGTGGTGCTGGATCGCTCTTGAGAGCTCGTGCACCCAGTCCTGGAACGCCGCCCGGGTCGGCTTGTCGAAGGCCGAGAAGATCTCGTCCAGCTCGGTCGTCGGCTCGACCTGATCGTTCGCCAAACGGCCATGGTCGGGCAGCATCCCGGCCGACTTGTGGCCCTCCGAGAGCTGCACATAGGTCTCCCCCAACAACGTCTTCTGACGCAAGATCGCCCGCGAGTCCTTCGGAATCGGCGCGTACTGCGACTTCAACTCCAACTCCACGATCGTGCGCGCCCCACCCTTATCCAAACGCTTCTTCTTGACCTTGCCGATATTCACCCCCGCCATCCGCACATCCGCCTCCTGCGCCAACGTCGCCGCCTCCGGAAAAGCCACCTCGACCCGATAACCCTTCGGCCGCAACGGAATCGAACCACCAAACGACAACCACAAAAACATCAACAAGCCGAACACCGACAAGGTGAACACCACCATCGCGACGATGCGCAGCGGACTCGGCGTCTCCTTGATCATGAGTTGCAGGCTCCGATGCCGCCGAACAGGCTCACGACAAGAGCCGTCTCCGCGGGTGGGATGCCGGCCTGGGGCGCGAGGCTCGGCAGGATCGCGCAGTTGATGCCGCCCAGCGAGACCCG
>JBJMLJ010000370.1:0-11026 GCA_045805365.1 Thermoleophilaceae bacterium | reverse complement strand
GATGTGGGCGTGGAAGAGGATCATCGCGATCACCGCGAGCGTCCCGACCGGGCCGCCCTTGGAGAGGATGAGGACGAGCGGAACGCCGAGCTCGACGGCCGTGCCGAGATGGGCTCCCAAGGCCGCCGCGCGGCCCGGCCGGAGGTCCTCCGGATAGTTCTCGTAGAGCTGGGCCTTCGCCTTCTTGGAGCGGTTCCAGGGCGTGTTGCTCACCATCACCGCGATCACGAACGGGAAGTGGTGGTTCAGCTTCGACGCGGCGGCGCCCCACCAGATGAAGAGGAAGACGAACTGCCAGCCGACGATCAGGTTGTGGGCCGCGAACAGCGAGACGAGCATCATGAAGCCGTAGACCTCGGGACGGCCGGCCAGGAACGCGACCTTGTCGCGCAGCCCGAGCACGGCCCAGACGCCGAGCAGCGGCGCGATCCAGGCCGGGTCGAGGCGGGTCGAGCCGTCGATGCCGTTCGAGATCAGGAGATGGATGCCGAGGACGAGCACGGCGGCGTAGAGCAGGACGTCGACGATCGTCCGCTCGCTGCCGCGCGTCAGCGGCACCTTGTCCGGCCACGGCGGCAGCCGGACGGTTCCGGGCCGCAGCCAGTAGAGGCAGCCCCCGATGATCGGCCCGTAGCGGGCAGCGAGCTGCATCGAGCCGGAGCCGAGGCCGAGGATCTCCCAGACCAGGGTCCAGACCGCGAACTTCTGGAACACGATCGGCGTGGTCCACCAGTCGCCGATGTCGCCGAGCGTGCCGATCCCGGGCGTCGTGACCGAGATCACGAAGAACGCGGCCACGACGAAGATCACCAGCTTCACGGCGTAGAGCACGTAGACGATCCCCGGGGCCCCGAAGCCGCTGACGGCCCACTCCTGGCAGTTGGCCTTCAGCCGCGCGAGGAAGGGCTTGGCCTTCCACTCGTCGATCACGAACGTCGGCGGGGACGGCTCGATGAATCCCATTGGCGGTTCTCCTCTCCTCTAGCCCAGCCGATTCAACTCGAAGCGGCGGCGCAGCGCGTTGTCGAGCAGGCGCGCCGGCAGCCAGCGCTTGGCGAACGGCAGCAGCGAGCTCGCTCGTCCTATTCGCACGACCGGGCGGGGACGCTCCGCGAGGACGGCGTCGGCGAGCTTCCGCGCGAACACGTCGGCGGGGGTCGGCTTCTCCTGGGAGGCCTCGCTGCGCGCCCTGATCGCGTCCGCCAGTGGCTCGTAGAGCGACAGGCTGCGGCTCGCCGCGCCCGCGCTGGCCGTCGCGCCGAACTGCGACCGGATGGCGCCCGGCTGGACGGTGACCACGTGGATCCCGAACGGCGCCAGCTCCGGGCGGAGCGCGTCGGACAGCGCATGGACCGCCGCCTTGCTCGCCGAATAGGCGCCGGAGAACGGGGTCGGGAGGACGCCGCTGACGCTGCCGATGTTCACGATCCGCCCGGAGCCGCGCGCGGCCATGCCGGGGACGACGGCCTGGATCATCGCCACGAGCGCGAACACGTTCGTCTCGAACTGGAGCCGCAGCTCGTCGAGCGGCAGCTCCGCGAGCGGACCCATCGCCCCGTAGCCGGCGTTGTTGACCAGCGTCTCGACCGTCACGCCGTCGTCCTGGAGGCGGCCCATCAGCGCGTCGACGCTCGCCTGGTCGTTCACGTCGAGCGCCGCCGTCCGGACCCCACGGCCCTCCAGCTCGGCGAGCGTCTCGACCCGCCTGGCGGTTGCGTAGACCGTGTGGCCGCGGCGCTGGAACTCCTCGGCTAGCGCGCGCCCGATGCCCGATGAGCAGCCGGTTATGAGAGTGGCGTCAATGGCGCCGGCATCTTCGCGCAGAAGGCCGCGGTTACGACGTGCGGGGGAGCTCCCAGCTGCGGAGGAAGCGCCTTGTCGCTCGCCGCCCCCTTACACAGCTCCGACGAAGCTCACAGGGCTTCCTCAAGGAGCGGGCCGATTCTGGCCACCATGGAATCGTCAGCCGCAACCGTCAGGGCGCCCGCCGCCCTTCGCCTGCCGCGGGTGCGGCCCGAGCTGCTCGCGCTGATCGGCCTCGCCGCCCTGCTGAACCTCTGGGCGCTCGGCCAGAACGGTTGGGCGAACGAGTACTACAGCGCCGCCGTCAAGTCGATGAGCTCGAGCTGGCACGCATTCCTCTACGACTCGTTCGACAAGAGCGGCGTCATGACCGTCGACAAGCCGCCGCTGGCGCTCTGGGTCCAGGTCGCCTCGGTGAAGCTGTTCGGCTTCTCTTCACTCAGCATGCTGATCCCGCAGGCGCTGACGGGCGCCGCGAGCGTCGGGCTCGTCTACGACCTGACGCGGCGGGTGTTCGGCAGGCCGGCGGGCTTCGTGGCCGGCCTCGCGCTCGCGACGACGCCGGTGATGGTCGCGGTCTCGCGCCACAACAACCCCGACGCGCTGCTCGTGCTCTGCTCGGTTGCCGCCCTCTGGGCGATGGTCCGGGCGTTCGAGGACGGGCGCACCCGCTGGCTGGTCGTCGCGGGGATCTGCATCGGGCTCGGCTTCGAGACCAAGATGGCGGTCGCGCTGATGGTCGTGCCCGCCCTCGCCGCGGCCTGGCTCTGGGTGGCCCCGCGCGGACGGACGGCGGCCCTGCGCCAGCTCCTCGCGGGCGGCGCCGCGATGCTGGTGGTCGGCGCCGCGTGGCCGCTGCTGATGCTGCTGACGCCGGCGGCGGACCGGCCCTGGGTATCCGGCACCGCGGACAACAGCGTCCTCTCGCTGATCTTCGGCTACAACGGCTTCAGCCGGATCGCCGGACAGGCCGGCGGGCCCGGCTCGTTCGGCGCGAACACGATGTTCGGCGGACCCAACGGCCCCCTCCGCCTGGTCGAGGCGAGCCTCGGCGGGCAGGCGGGCTGGCTGCTCGGCTTCGCGATCGCCGGGGGCTTGGGCCTCGTCGTGGCCACGCGCCTGCGGCGCGGCGACGCCCGGACCGGCTGGCTCGTCGCTACGGGCGGCAGCTTTCTCACGATCGCGGTGGCCTTCTCGGCCGCGAAGGGGATCTTCCATCCGTACTACGTCTCCCTGCTCGCGCCCTTCGCCGCGGCGCTCGTGGGTGCCACCACGGGGCACCTGCTCGAGGGCGGCCGGGCGGCGCGGCTTCTCGCGCCGCTCGCCGTCCTCGGCGGAGTGGCGACCGAGCTGGCGGTCCTGAACGACTATCCAGGCGATCTGACCTGGCTGAGGCCGCTGCTCGTCGTCCTCGGCCTGGCGGCCGCGGGGGCACTGGCCGTGACCGGCCTGGAGCGGCACCGCAAGACGGTGCTCGCGGCCGCGGTCGCGCTGCTTCTCGTCGCGCCGGCCATCTGGTCCGCGCAGACGCTCGGCCACCCCGCGAACGGGACCTTCCCGAGCGGCGGCAGCAGCTCCACCGGGCTGCTCGCGGGCGGCCCCGGCGGCCCCGGAGGCCCCGGCGGCGGGCCGCCCGGCGGAATGCAGGCGGGCGGACCGCCGGGCCTCGGGGGCCGTAGCCAGCAGCTCGCCTCGGTCCTCCGGTACACGCGCGCGCACGGAGGCGGCACCGTCGCCGTGTCCAGCCAGCAGGACGCGTCGGCGCAGATCATCGGATCGGGATCCGACGTCGCGGCGCTCGGCGGGTTCTCCGGCCGCGAGAGCGAAGTGAGCGTGAACTGGTTCGCCGACGCGGTCCGGGCCGGAAAGATCCGCTGGGTCCTCACGGACGGTGCCGGCTCGTTCGGACCCGACAACCGGGTCGGGAGCAGCAAGTTGATGGCAGCCGTGCAGCGGACCTGCAAACAGGTCTCGACCGGCCTCTACGACTGCGGCAGCTACGCCGACGCGCTCGCGGCGGAGGCGTCATGACCCTCGCCCTGCTCCCCTCCGCCGAGCCGGCGCCCGCCCCGCAGGTGGAGATCGTCGTGCCTGTCCTCGACGAGGAGGCGGCGCTCGAGCGCTCGATCCGGCGCCTCCACCGCTACCTGTCGGACGAGTTCCCGTTCTCCTGGCGCATCCTCATCGCGGACAACGGCAGCACGGACCGCACCGCGGCCATCGCCGACCGGCTCGCCCACTCGCTGGGCGCGGTGGCCGTGCTCCACCTGCCCGCCCGCGGCCGAGGACGGGCAGTGCGGGCTGCCTGGTCCGGGAGCGAGGCCGAGGTGGTCTGCTACATGGACGTCGACCTGTCGACCGACCTGAGGGCGCTGCTGCCCCTTGTGGCTCCACTCCTCTCGGGACACAGCGAGGTGGCCGTCGGCACCCGGCTCGCCCGTGGGGCACGGGTGCGGCGGGGACCGAAGCGCGAGCTCGTCTCCCGCGTCTACAACCGCGTGCTGCACGCAACTCTGCGCACGGAAGTCTCCGACGCGCAGTGTGGCTTCAAGGCCGTGCGCGGTGACGCGGTCCGCAGGCTGCTCCCGGCTGTCCGCGACGAGAGCTGGTTCTTCGACACCGAGCTGCTGGTGCTGGCGGAGCGCGAGAGCCTCCGCATCCACGAGGTGCCCGTCGACTGGGTCGAGGATCCCGACTCGCGCGTCGCGGTGGTGCGCACGGCGCTCGAGGACCTGCGCGGCATCGTCCGCCTCGCGGCGGCCACCGGCGTCGCGCGGTTCATGGCCGTCGGACTCGTCTCGACGCTGGCCTACGCCTGCCTCTATCTCCTTCTCCGCCACGGGTTGCCCGCGCTGGCGGCCAATCTCCTGGCGCTCGCGGCGACCGCCGTCGCCAACACGGCGGCCAACAGGCGGCTCACCTTCGGCGTCCGCGGCAGGGCGGGGCTCGCCCGTCACCACGCCGCTGGTCGGCTGCTCTTCGTCCTCTCGCTGGCGCTCACGAGCGGGGCGCTCGCCCTCCTCGAGCAGCTCGTCCCGCAGCCGGGGCGCGCCCTGGAGCTGGCGGTGCTCGTCGGCGCGAGCGGGGTTGCGACGGTGAGCCGCTACCTGGCGCTCCGCAGCTGGGTCTTCCGGCCGGGCGAATGGCTGATGTAGGCCCCCCGCAGGCGTTAAGCTCGCTATTCCCTGCGAGGACGCGCGACGACCAGATGGCGTCGGCCTGGACTCGGCCCACACGGATGGGAGCGCCGATGCCAAGGATTGAGGTTATGACGGAGGATGGGGATCCGGGGCTACGCCGGGTGATCGTCGACGGAGAGATCGATCTCGCCGCCGCCACCCAGCTACAGGCCCGGCTGGCCGACGCCGGACAGGACGCCGGCGGGGTGGTAATCGTCGATCTCAGCGAGTGCCTCTTCATCGACTCGCGAGGACTGTCGACCCTGCTCAACGCCGCGCGCCGCCTCACGCGCTCGCGCGGCGCGCTGGCGGTCGTGTGCCCGAACGCGACGCCGCGTAGGGTGTTCGAGATCACCGGGACCGTGGACACCCTCAACGTCGCCGCCACCGATCACGAGGCATGCGCCATGGCGCTCGCCTGGCGCGAGCGCCTCGCGCGTTCGGCGAGCTCCGCCTAGGTGGGCGCGCACGAAGCGGAGATAGACCGCCTCTACGGCCTGCCGCTCGACGAGTTCACCTCCGAGCGCGACGAGCTCGCCGCGCGCCTCAAGCGTGAAGGGGACGCCGAGGCAGCCGCCGAGGTCAAGCGCCTGCGCAAGCCGACCGTGCCGGCCTGGGCGCTGAACCAGGTCCGCCACAACAACAAGAAGCAGGTCGACGAGCTGATCGACGCCGGCGCCCGCCTGCGCGAGGCGCAGGAGCGGCTGCTCGGGGGCGGCGGACGCGAAGCGCTCGACCGCGCCTCGGAGGAGGAGCGGCGGCTGGTCGCGGAGCTGGCGCGGCAGGCCGAGCGCGAGCTCGTCGCGGCCGGCCGATCGGTGAGCTCCACGGTCCACGAGAAGCTTCGCGACACGCTCCACGCGGCGGCCACGGACACCGAGGCCCGCGGGGCCCTGAGCGCCGGGCGGCTGCTTCGCGAGCACACCGCCAGCGGGCTCGGGCCGCTGCTCGGCGCCGAGGGCGGCGCCGCCTCGGGCGGCCGCACGGACGGCGCGCTCGCGCGCCGCGTCCGCCAGCTCGAGGACCGGGTGGAACAGGCGCGCGAGAAGCAGCACGAGCTCGAGGAGGAGCGCGCCGCATCCCGGCGCGCGCTCCGCGACGCCCGCCGGCAGGCCACCCGTGCGGCGTCGGCACTCGAGCGCGCCGAGGCGGCGGACGAGGAGGCGAGGGCGCGGGCCGAGCAGGGCGGCGATCGCGTGTCCGAGCTGGAGGAAGCCCTGCGCGAGCTCCAACAGAAGTAAGCCCTCCCGGCGCCCGCGCGCGGAGCGCGCGGATACGCCGGTGAGGACTTACGGGGGGAGGGAGGTGTCCGCCTGGTCGGCGGACGTCCATGAGCTACCCGGTAAATCGGCTGAGAAACTGGGTCCTGGGGGCTAGGCCTGCTTGCGCTTCTGGCTCGCGGCCCGGGCGACCTCGCGGGCGATTCCCGCCTCGATCTTGGCCTCCATCGCGACCGTGAACAGCGCCACGACGGCGTCCATGGCGAGCGGCTGGACCTGAGCCAGCGTCTCCTGGAGCGCCGGCAGGCTGGCCTCGGGCATGCCCTCGTCGATGAACGGCTGCCAGACGTGTCGCATCCAGACGCGCTCGAACAGGTCTGCGATGCGATCGGCGTGCGCGCGAATCTCGGCCGTGGCGTCGAGGATCTCGTCGATCGACAGGCCGAGCCGGTGGAGCGCTTCGCCCACCTCGGCCACGCGCGCGCTCGCGAACTCGAGCCGGCCGTCGGATCGCTCGCGGAGCAATCCGAGCTCGAGGGCGCGGCGGAGGTCGTCCGGTCCGCTCGACCCCCAACGCCGCTCCCACTCGGCGTGGTCCACGACCGGCGCGTCGCGCTCCGTGAACGGGGCGCGCAGGGCGCCGGCGAAGCGCATCACCTCGTCGCCGAGCTCGCCGCTCGCGTCTAGCATGCGGCGTATCAGGTCGAGCGGAAAGCCCTCGGCTTGTAGCTGCCTCACCCCCTCGATCCGCTCGACCACCGACTCGTCGTAGTAGCCCACGCGGCCGCGGATCTCGGCTGGCGGCAGCAGCCCGAGCGTCCGCCACTCGCGCAGGTTGCGGACGGTCATGCCCACCCGCTGGGCGAGGTCGTCGATCGTCAGGGCGTGCCGTGCGATCTCCCGGGAGCGCTGAATCGACTGGATTCGCGCCCTAGCGCACGCCGGCGTAACGGAGGTAACGCTTCAGCACGCGCGGGTGGCGAAGGAGCGTGGGGGCGGCGCTGGCCAGGAAGGTCACCCGGCCGTGACGGACGCCGATCAGGAGACGGCTCCGGCGCCCCGCGCGGTAGAGCCCGCGCCCGAGGCGGCGCCGGTGCGGGAAGGCCCGGCGCAGCGCCCGAGCCCGGCTCCCGCGGTGCAATCCGCGCTTGCGATGCCCGCGCGCGGTGGTCGCCACGAGCGCGGCGCGGCCCCGTGCCGAGAAGGCGGCGCGGACCGAGCCACCGCCCTTGACGCAGTAGCGGAACGAGCGGCGTGTCACGCGGGCGAGCCCCGGCAGCAGGCGCAGCCGCGCCCGCGTCCTGCCGAGGCGCACGCGGCCGATCCCGCGCGGGCCGACGGTGGTGCGGCGCGCCAGGCAGGCCGGCGCGCAGATGCCGAGCACCCGGCAGCTGAAGTTCGAGAGGGCGCTGCTCGACCCCTCCGGGCGGCCGTCGTTCTGTCGCCAGGCGGCCGCGGTCACGTCGATGTGGTTGTAGCCCGGCAGCGTCACAACGCCGCTCAGCGGACTGGAGTTCGGCGGCCCGGCACGCGGCGTGGTCCGCGGGTTGGCGCCGCTGTTGGACTCGCTGTCGCCCGCCTCGATGAGGAACGACGGTCGCTTGGCGATCCCGTCGTAGCGCAGGTCGGCCAGCGAGCCGCTGCGGTCGCCGTTGCCGGCGTCCTCGGAGTCGACCAGCAGGCGCGTGGGGAAGTACTGCTCGACGAAGTCGGCCGGCGCCTCGAACGTGGTCCGGGCGAACTGGTGGAGGTCGCTCTTCTCGCTCTTCGCCGACGTGTAGCGCTGGCCCTTGTCGTTCACCTGGACCGGAGCGCCCTTCTCGTCCAGGCGGTTGTACTCGCGCCAGCGGTACAGCGGCGCCTTGGTGTCCGACGGGATCATCAGGAAGTCGTTGTTGGTGAGAGGGGTGGAGGCGCCGGGGAAGTCCTTCTGCGCCACCGGCCCGCCCTCGGCGGTGCCGAGGCTCGCGCGGAGGATCGTGATCGGCTCGGAGTTGTCGTCGAAGATGCCGCCGAGGGCGGTCTCGTTCGTCAGGTGGAAGTCGCGGATGCTCGGGCTGCCGGTGGCGAAGTTGGCCGCGTTTCGGGAGAACAGGACCCGCTGCGAGAGGTCGATGTTGTTCGAGTGGGGCAGCTCCTGGATCAGGTTGGTGCGCTGCGGCTCGAAGAAGGCGCCGACGCCGAAGACCTCGGGCACCTCGAGCGTCTCGGGCGTGAACGGCGGGGCGCTGACGAACGGCGAGCCGCCGCTGGCGCTCGCCAGCGCGTCCGAGACGCCCGCCGACGAACCGGACGAGCCACCGAAGCCGAGCGAGGTGTCGAGGCCGAAGAAGCCGGCGCACTGCTCGTAGCCGGCGTCGCTGGTCGTGGCCGGGTTGCCGTCGAAGTCCCAGCCGGCGAAGGCGGTCGTGATCGGCCCGCCGAGCGAGTGGCCGCCGCAGAAGACCTTCCGCCGGCGGACGCCCTGGTCGGGGATCTCCTTCGTGAGGACCGTGAACCAGTCGCGGACGGTCTGGGCGAGCCCCATGTCCTTGAGCCACTGCGTCTCGGAGGCGGTCTTCCAGCCCCCGAAGCCGACCCCGTCGATCGGCTTGCCGTGCCAGTAGTAGTCGTAGGCGATCTTCGGGTCGTGCGAGCGGGCCGCCGCGTCGATGCCGCGGTGGTCCTCGAGGCAGTTCGCCCGGCGGTCGAGCGCCCAGAACTCGACGTGCCTCCCGCGCGAGGCCATCCGGCGGACGAAGTTGCGGCCGAGCTGGTCGAGCGGGCTCGCCCCGCTGAGGAAGCCGGGCATCGCGACCACCACGGCGTCGGCGGCGGAGGCGCGGCGGGGGCCCTTCGGATCGCGGAAGCGCAGGTAGCCGAGCCGGTCACACGCGGAGGGGTGGGCGGGATCGGAGGCCGGGAGCGGTGCGCGGATCGACACGTATGACTCGGCGACGCGGCCGGCGTCCGGCGCCGCGGAGCGGACGCGCAGCTCGGTGCGCGCCTTCTCGGCCGCGCCCGCGGACGAGCCCGTGGCCAGCGCCACGAGCACCAGCGCGATCAGCGCGCCGGACGTCCAGGCCCATCGTCTTGCACGCCCCCCGATGGCCGGGAGACTACCCGCGCCGGACCGAGAGGGCGCCGACAAGATCGGCCGCGAAGGCGGCCATCCGCTCGGGCGGGAAGCGGTCGGGCTGGGTAAGCGTCAGCCGGATCGCGTTTTCGCACGAGGCCACGAGCGCCTGGGTGGCGAGCTCGGACTCGAGCTGCTCGGCGCCGATGCGCTTGAGGCCCCACGCCACGATCGGCTCGACCTGGCGCACGAGCAGCTCGCGCTGGCGGTCGACCGTCTTGCGAACGAGCGGCGGCGTTCCCTCCGGCGGCAGCAGGATCAGCCGCCAGGTCTCGGGCTGCTCGCGGACCGCCGTCAGCAGCGTGACCAGGGACTCCGTGAGGATCCGCCTCGGGTCCTCCGCGAGCGGCGGCTCGGGCATCGCGGCCGCCAGCGAGTCGAGCGCGCGCTCCTGCTCGCGGGCGAGCAGCGCCCGCAGCAGCTCCTCGCGGCTGCCGAAGGTGTCGTAGACGACGGTCTTCGCCAGGTCGGCCTCGCGGGCGACGCCCTCGATCGACGCGGAGCCGAAGCCCTCGCGATCGATCAGCCGGAGAGCGGCGTCGAGCAGCTGCGCGCGGCGCTCCTCGCGCGGGCGACGGGGCGAGTAGCGGCGCCTGGCGACCTTGGTCACACAAAATACGGTACCGTACATTCGGTGGCAACGGCAGAGTCGCTAGCCAGGCCGGTCTCCGAGGTCCCGCCGCACTCGGTGCCCCGCGGCCCGCGGCTTCCGATGCTGCTCCAGAGCTACCTCGCCCTCCAGTGGCTGGTGCCCTACGGGCGCTGGGCGCAGAAGCGCTACGGCGACGTCTTCCGGATGAACATCGTGCCGCTCGGCCGCGTCGTCGCGGTGGCGGACCCGAAGCTGATCAAGGAGGTCCTCACCGGTCCGGCGGAGGTCTTCCACGCCGGCTACAGCAACCGCCGCTTCCTCCAGCCGGCGCTCGGCTCGCGGGGCATCCTGGTGCTGGACGAGGAGGAGCACATGGCCACCCGCAAGCGCCTCCTGCCGCCGTTCCACGGCGAGGCGATCAAGCGCTACGAGGAGGTCATCCGCGAGGAGACCGAGCGGCGGATCGAGAGCTGGCCGGTCGGCCAGCCCGTCCGCATGGACCGCGAGACCCGCGCGATCACCCTCGAGGTGATCATGCGGACCGTCTTCGGCGCGGCCGACTCGCCGGACCTGGACGAGCTCCGCGCCCACCTCGGCCGGATGACGCACGTCACCTTCATCAGGAGCCTCTGGTACGTCGCGCCCTGGCTCGCGATCGCGCCGCCCTGGCGGGGCTACGCGCGCTCGGTCCGCAGGGCCAACGAGCTGCTCGACAAGCTCATCGCCGAGCGCCGCGGCGCGGCCGACCTGGACGAGCGCGACGACGTCCTCTCGCTGCTGATCCGCAGCGGCGAGGACGACGAGACGTGGCTGCGCGACCAGGTCATGAGCCTGCTCGGCGCCGGCCACGAGACCACGACCACCGGGCTCGCCTGGGCGATGGAGCTGCTCGCCCGCCACCCGGAGGTCCGGGCCAAGGCGCGCGAGGGCGGCGACGAGTACCTCGACGCGGTCGTGACCGAGACGCTGCGGATCCGGCCGGTGATCCCCGGGATGACCCGCCGGCTTACCGAGCCGGCCACGATCGGCCCCTACCGGATCCCGGCCGGCGTCACCCTGCTGCCGATGGCGTCGTCGGTTCACATGGACGAGCGCGTCTACGAGGATCCGGAGAGCT
>JBJMLJ010000369.1:0-3127 GCA_045805365.1 Thermoleophilaceae bacterium | reverse complement strand
GCTCGACTGGGGCGACATCGACGCTCCGGTCGTTCGGGGCGCCGCGACCGCATACTGGCTGGCGCTCTGCGCGCTCGGCCTGCTCGGCCTGGCCGCGATCGGCGTCGACCGCAGGCTGCTGCCGCGGGCCTGGCTCGTGATCGCCGGCTCGCTGGCGGCGGTGACGATCCTGAAGCTCTTCTACATCGACACCGCCCGCACCCGCGTGCCGCTGACCTACCTCCTGATCGTCGTCGCCGGGCTAGGCGCGCAGCGGCTCAGCGACGCTTACGCCGAGCGGAGGCGTAGAGCGGCGTCTTCCCGTAGTGGTCGTGGACCACGTACCACGCCGGCTTCTTGACCCCGTCGTAGGTGAGAAGGCCCTTGTGGTGACGGGTGTTGTACCTGGTGGGGCGGGGCGCGCCGCCGGTCCAGCCGGGGTAGATCTCGAACTCGCGCAGCGTCCAGTAGATCGCGCCCGACAGGTAGGGCGAGGCGTCGACCACGTCGAGGGTCTTGCCCGCGAAGTCGGCCTGGAAGAGATAGCCCCCCTTGGTGTCGGAGGGGGCGTCCGCCATGTTCTCGAGACCCTCGGCGCCGAACTCCGTCATCACGAGCGCCTTGGTCGGGTAGTAGTCGTGCATCTCCTGGATGAACGGCGCCAGCAGGTCGAAGTCGGGCACGTAGCGATACCAGCCGAAGTACTGGTTCAGGCCGATCATGTCGAAGCCGTCGTAGCTGAACTGCTCGGTGAGCTCTGGGCGCGACTTGATGTCGAGCGAGATCGGCAGCGTCGGATCGAGGTCCCGGGCGTACTTCGCGGCGTAGACCAGGAAGCGATGCGTGCCCGGGTGGGAGTCGGGGCTGAAGGAGAGCTCGTTGGCCACCGAGTGCGTGATGACGGATGGGTGGCTGCGCCCGGCCCTGACCGTGCGCCGCACGGTCAGCCAGGCGCGGCTGCGCTGGGCCGGGTACTTGAGGAGGTTGGCCCCGTGGTCGCGCTGCCAGATCGGGGCCTCGTTCCAGACCATGATGCCGGCGCGGTCGAACGCGTCGAGGAGGCGCTCGTCGAGCAGGTAGTGGGCCCGGGTGACGTTCGCGCCGAGCTCCTTGAGCTCACTGACGATGTGCTCGATGTCCGGCCGGGTCAGAGCCGCGCCGTGTCCGGGCATGTCCTCGTGGATCGAGGCGCCGCGAAGCTGAAGCCGGCGGTTGTTCAGGTAGAGGTGGCCGCCCCTGACGGTGACCGAGCGCAGCCCGACGTGGTCCTTGACGAGCTGCTGGACATGGCCGTGGTCCCAGAGCGTCAGCCTCGCGGAGTAGAGATTCGGGCGGTCGGGGGACCAGAGCTCGGGCCCCGGTACCTTGAGGCTCAGATCGAGGCGGCGGCTGTGGGCGCGCTGCTTCGGCAGCTTGAAGACCTTCTGGATCACCTTGCCGCTGGGCGAGCGCAGGCGCACCGTGAGGGCCGGCTTGATGAACTTGCCGGCGCGGCGCTGGAGCTCGGCATCGAGCAGCAGGCGGGCCTTGCACGAGTGGGCCGGCCTGCGGCAGCGGACCTTCGACATCAGGCCAAGTCCCGAGAGATACGTGCGGCCGACGGGAACGAGCTTGACCGCACGCACGATCCCGCCCCAGTTCCACCAGCCCTCGGGGAGCCGCGGGTCCTTGCGGTTGTCGACGATCACGACCAGCGTGTTCTGGCGGCCCGGCCTCAGGCCGCGGGCGTTGAAGGCGAAGGGCGTGTACGGGTCGCTGTTGCGCCCGATCAGGCGACCGTTGAGGTAGACCCTGGCCGAGCGCCGGACCTCGCCGAACGAGATCATCCAGTGAAAGCCCTTCGGCGTCGTCGGCCCGACGAAGCGGACCTTGTAGCGCTTGACGGTGCCGGGGTAGAGCGACGGCAGGGCGCGGGTGTCGAAGACGCCCGGCACTGCGGTCGGCTCGTAGGGGGACGCCGCCGTCGCGTGCGCCTTGATCGCCGGCGTGGTGCCGGCACCGCTCGAGTCCGGCGCCGACTCCTCGGGGGGCGCCGGCTGGGGCTCGGCCGGAGCCGCGCGCTCGTTGCGTACCTCCCAGCCGCTCGAGAGCGTGGCGGCGTGGGGGGGCAGGACGCCGGCTCCTGCTGCGGCCGGGAAGGCAAGCGAAATCAGGAGCGCGCAGGCGAGTGCCGCTCGTCGGGGGCGAGGCATCGCTGCATGTAACCGTGGAATCACCAAGGGAGTTGCGGCGGGGCAACCTGAGAACCTAGCCATCGATGGGCTCGCTCGACGCGCCTCTCACCGTGCTCGGCGTCCTCCTGATCGGAGGCGCGCTGCTGGCCGGGCTGGCCCGTCGGAGCTTTCTCTCGCTGACGGCCATGTTCGTGCTGGCGGGCTTCGCGCTGGGCCAGGGCGGCCTCGAGGTGCTCGATTTCGACGCCCGCTCGGGCTTCGTGACCGCCCTGGCGGTGGTCGCCCTGATCGTGATCCTGTTCCGGGACGGCCTAGAGGTCGAGGGTGAAATGCTCCAGACGGCCTGGCACCTGCCGCTCCTGAAGCTGGTGGTCGCCATGCCGATCACCGGGGCGCTGGTGGCCTGCGCGACCAAGGCGCTCACCGACCTGTCCTGGACCGAGTCGTTCCTGGTCGGCGCCCTCCTGTCGCCGACGGACCCGGTGCTGTCGTCGTCGGTCGTCACCAACCCGCGCGTGCCGCGACTGATCAGGCACTCGCTCAACCTCGAGTCGGGCCTGAACGACGGGCTGGCGCTCCCTGCGGTCCTGGCCTTCATCGCCGCCCTGGAGCCCGGCAGGCACTTCGTGTGGTGGAAGTTCGTCCTGCAGGACGTGACGCTCGGGCTCGTGACCGGCGTGGTCGTCGGGCTGGTGGCCGCCCGGCTGCTCCCGCGCGGCAGGGCCCTCGGGGCCGACGTGACGGCGCACCAGAAGGCCCTCTACGCGCTCGGCGTGGCCTTCGCCTCCTATGGGGCCGCGGTGCTCCAGCCCCAGGCGAACGGCTTCATCTCGGTGTTCGTCTGCGCGATCACGCTCGGCATCCTCCGGCCGGACGTCCGCGAGTGCTTCGAGCGGCGCTCGGAGGACGTGATCGAGCTGGTCAAGCTCGGCGTGTTCGTGGTCTTCGGCTCCCTGCTGACCACCGGCATCCTC
>JBJMLJ010000368.1:0-11879 GCA_045805365.1 Thermoleophilaceae bacterium | reverse complement strand
CTGGGTCGCGCACGTGGGGCGGAAGTAGGGGCGCTCTAGGCCGCCAGCTTTCGGCACAGCTCGGCGAGGGAGCGCTTCTCGACCTCGTCGAGCGCGCCGAAGGCGCGGCTGACCCGGTCCGCGTGGCCGGGGAACAGGCGCTCTACGACGTCGCGGCCCGCGCGGGTCATGTCCACGGCCGCCGCGCGGCGGTCGTGGTCGAGGCGGCGCCGACCGACGAGCCCGCGTGACTCGAGCGTGTCCGTGACCTCGGTGGCGTTCGCCTTGCTCCAGCCGAGCCGGCGCCGCAGCGTCCGCAGCTCGAGCGAGCCGCCTGCCGTGACCAGGACGACCAGCGCCGAGAAGCCGGCCGCGGAGACTCCCTCCCGCTCGAGGTCGGCGGCAAGGGTTCGCCTCACGGCGGCCTCGGCGCGCAGCAATGCCTGAAGGGCGCGGTGCGCCAGAGGATCGGCGACCTCGAGGGCCTGCATGGTCCGCGCGATCGTAGGACCGCGCGCGGACGGTCCCTAGTTCGCCAGGCGCACGTTGCGGCTGCCGCCGCTCCGCTCGGCCTGCGACTCGGGCACGACCACGACCTGCTCGATCCGTCCGCTGTCGACGTAGCCCTTGAGCCGATCGACGGCCTCGCTCGGCGCCGCACCGAGCGACGGGATCGCATGCTCGCCCGTGACCGGCATCGACTCGCGGTACTCGAACACCGGCGCGGCCGAACCGACCTGGCGCACCGTGTAGACGAGCCGGCCGACGACGTCGAGCGTCGCCTCGCCGCCGCAGAAGACGAACGCGGTCGGGTCGAGCGCCCGCATCGCGCGCACGACGCGCTCGGGGGGCAGGTCGAAGGCCAGCAGGAGGGTCCGGAAGCCGGCCCTGCGGAGCCCGAGCTCCAGGGCCTGGACCTGAAGCGCCTCGAAGTCGAGCCGCTCGCTGGAGTCGAAGATCAGGACGCCCTGCGGCCGGCTAGCGGCCGCAACGACGCGCCGGGCGGCGTGCAGCCAGCCGGTCGCCCAACGGCAGGCGAGCTCGTACTCGGCCTCGCGACCGTCGCGGCCCTGGGCCATCTCGATCGCCGGCAGCAGCACCTCCTCGACGCTCCGCTCGACAGAGCGAACGGCGAGGCTCTCCTCCATCAGCCGGTCGGCCGCGGCCTCGTCGAAGTGGTCGAAGGAGTCGAGCAGGCGCAGCGGCGAGCTCGGCCCCTCTCCGCGCTGACGGGCCACCTCGATCGCCGAGGAGATGTTGTGCGTCTCCTGGAGCGCACGGCGCAGAGCCTCGAGCTCTGTGAGGTCGTACTGGCGATGGCCGCCCTGGGTCCGCCGCGGCTTCGGATAGCCGAAGCGCCGCTCCCAGCTGCGCAGCGTGTTGGGGCTTACGCCAAGAAGTTCGGCTGCCGCGTTTGTTCTGATGCCGCTCACGTCTCCTCCATCCCGCGTAAAGCGCAGAAGTTGGGCCTTACTTCTCACGTTCGGCAGGTCCCCAGGATGGGTTGAGCGGGCTTGCACAGGTTTGGACACCAAGACCCCCCGAGGTCATGGAGCTTTGTCGCTGGTTGGCAGGTCTTGCGCAAGTCGTGCAGCGGTTCTTGCAGCGGGTCTTGCTGCGCCTTGCCGCTACCGCTTGCCGAATTCGCTCGGCTCGACCGTCACGAGGGCTGCCCTGGGAGGGCCGCAGGTGGCGATTCGGGCGGCGAGCGTGCCCATGCGCCTGGCCACCTCCGAGCGGAGCCGGACCGGCATCACGACGGGGTCGCAGGCGCGCTGGGCGGCCTGGCCCACGCTGCGGGCGAGCTGATCGTCGCCGAGCGGGCTCGTCACGAGGTCGAGCAGCGGGGCGCCGGCCACGGTCTGCTCGGAGCCGAAGACCTTCTCGCCTCCGTCGCTCACCGCGCTGACCGAGAGGTCGAAGGTCACGATGAGGAAGGCGGCCCCGGCGCCGGGCATCGCATCCCGGCCGCAGGTGAGCATCATCCCCATGCCGCAGTGGTCGCAGACGCGGGCGCGCAGCTCGGGGCGATTCGGCGGCTCCTCGGACGGCTGACCACAGCGCGAGCAGAAGCGGATCGGCTTCGGCCGCGACGGACCGGTCGGAGTCCACGACCGGTCGATTCTGATGAGCGCAGTCATGCCGCTGAAGAGTCCTTTCTCACGGTGTCCTTGTCCCCCGGCACGATCAGACCACGCTCACCAGGTCCTGGCCGACGCGTCGAGCAAATGCACCGGTTCCCGCCCGGAGCCCGTCCGGAATCGGCACCGCTGGCGTGGATACGATCCAGCGATGGGGCCGGGCTTTCGCGGCAGCTGGGCGCTCGCGCTTCTCGGCCTGTCGCTGGCGTCGTGCGGCGGCGACACGAAACCGCCGGCCGCCTGCACCCAGGGATCGGACGCCGTGCGGGTCGCGCTGAAGGCAGCGCCCGGTGCCGTCAGCGTCGACGGCACGAAGATCTCGACCTGCGTGGCCCGCTCGAGCGAGGCCGGCGAGCTGCAGGCGGTCGGCGGCGGTCTGGTCGACGCTGCGGGACAGCTCTCCGACTCCGCCCGCCGCCACCCCGGCGGCGCGGCCGAGCTCGAGCTCGGCTACCTGGTCGGCGCGGCGAGGCGCGGCGGCGGCCACGCGCGCCAGGAGCGAAGCGAGCTGCTGCGGCGCCTGGAGCAGGAGGGCGACGGCCTCCCGGGCGACCACTCCGCATATCGCCGGGGGCTCCGGGCCGGACAGCGGAGTGGATAGCCTGATGGGCATGGCGATTCAACAGGAGCTGTGGGGCGTGGAGACCTCGAAGGCGGTCGAGAACTTCCCGGTGTCGGGGGAGCGCGTGCCGGCGCCCGTCCTGCACTGGCTGGGGCGCATAAAGGCGGCCGCCGCCCGCGTCAACGCCGAGCTCGGGCTGCTCGACGGCGACCTGGCCGAGCGGATCGCCACCGCCGGCGACGAGGTCGCGAACGGCGAGCACGACGACCAGTTCCCGATCGACGTCTTCCAGACCGGCTCCGGGACGTCCTCGAACATGAACGCCAACGAGGTGATCGCGAACCTCGCCGGCGACGACGTCCACGCCAACGACCACGTGAACATGGGCCAGTCGTCGAACGACGTCTTCCCGTCCGCCGTCCACCTGGCGGCCGTGGACGAGACCCGAAACCAGCTCCTCCCGGCGATCGAGCGGCTGGCCGGCGCCCTCGAGCGGAAGGCGGACGAGTTCTCCGAGCTCGTCAAGGCCGGACGCACCCACATGATGGACGCGGTCCCGGTGACGGTCGGCCAGGAGTTCGGCGGCTACGCGGCCCAGATGAAGCTAGGCCGCGACCGCATCCGCGACGCCCTCGGCCGGGCGGCGGAGATCCCGCTCGGCGGCACGGCGACCGGCACCGGGATCAACACCCACCCGGAGTTCGCCGAGCGCGTGCGCCGGCGGCTTGGCCTGGGCGAGGCGCCGACCGACCACTTCGAGGCGCAGGCCAACCGCGACGGCCTGGTCGAGCTTCACGCCGCCTTCAAGTCGCTGGCCGTGTCGCTCACCAAGATCGCGAACGACCTCGTGCTGATGGGCTCCGGGCCGCGCACCGGCCTCGCCGAGCTGCGGCTGCCCGAGCTGCAGAAGGGCTCGTCGATCATGCCCGGCAAGGTCAACCCGGTCATCCCCGAGGTCGTCCTACAGGTGGCGGCTCAGGTGATGGGCAACGACACCGCCGTGACCGTGGCCGGCAGCCAGGGCGCCTTCGAGCTCAACGTCCGGGTGCCGATGCTGGCGCGCAACGTGTTCGAGTCGCTGCGGATCCTGAGCGCGGCCTGCACGCTGCTGGCCGAGAAGTGCGTGGACGGGATCGAGGCCGACGAGGAGACGCTGCGCCGCCACGCCGAGTCCACACCGGCGATCGCCACGGCTCTGAACCCCTTCATCGGCTACGACAAGGGAACCGAGATCGTCCAGGAGGCCGTCGCGACGCGCCGCACGATCCGCGAGGTCGCGCTCGAGAAGGGCGTCGACGAGGAGACGCTCGACAAGGCCCTCGACCTGCGCCAGATGGCGCGTGGGTCGAAGCCCGGCGAATAGATGCTGCGGTGCTCGCCGGGCCAGCGTCCCGGCTGCGCTCCTCGCTAGGCCGCCGGTCAGCCGAGGCGCCTCACGCGCACCACGCGCGCGCGGGAGACGAAGGCGCCCGGGCCCTCGGCCCGGAGCACGAAGCGGTAGCGGCCCGGATGGAGGCGCCGTCCGGAGACCCTCAGCCTGTTCCCGCCCGCTCGGGCGGGGCCGCGGAGCCGTCTCAGCTCCCGCCACTCGCCGCCCCGGAGGCGCTGGACGCTCACCGTCGTCCGGCGGCCCGCCTCCGAGAGCCTCCAGCTGAGCAACGTTCGCCGGCGGAAGCGACGCGGCCGGGCACGCGGGCGCGTGATCAGCGGCGCCTCTGCGCAGCCGCGGATGGCGATCGGCAGCACGCGCTCGACGGTGTCGCCGGAGTGGCTCGTGAACGTTCCGGTCACGTTGTAGCGGCCACAGTCGAGCGGGGTGAGCACGAGCCCTCGGCTGCCGCCGCCGGTGGCTATCTCGGCGAGCGTCGCCGAGACGTTCGGGAGGTTGTCGAAGACGATCTCGACGCCGCCGTCCGGGTGGAGGTAGAGCTTGCCCTCGTACTTCTGCTGCACGGCGCCGGCAAGCCCGCGCAGGTAGACGAGCAGCCGGAAGTCCTCGCTCAGATAGACCGGTCCGCTGAAGCTGCCGAGCATGCTCTCCACCCGCTCGCTCCCGAGCCGACTGGACTCGGGGCAGGCGCTCGCCCGCTCTTCCGCCGCCGTGCAGCCGCTCACGCTGAAGGCCGGGTTGAAGCCGAACTGCGGCGGGAAGCGGACGGCGATCCGGCGGTTGGCGCTCTCGCCAGACCTCTGGGTGAGCGTGGACGTGATCGCCGGCGCCGAGGCCGGGCGCGTGTCGCTCAGCTTCAGCGAGAAGTGGGGGTCGTAGGCGGCGTTCGCCGCCGGCGCCAGCGCCAGCGGCGCGCAGACGACCAGCGCGAGGAGCCCCCGCCGGGCCATCTAGCGCACCACCACGGTGGAGGTCATCTCCACCGGGTGCAGGCCGCAGTAGAGCCGGTAGACGCCGCGCCTTCGGAAGCGGTAGCTGTACTCGCGCTCGCGGTCGAGGTTGGGCGAGGAGAAGCCGCGCGGGCCGTTGGCGAGGGTCACGTTGTGGAGCGTGTTGCCGAAGAAGTGCCAGCGCAGGGCGGCGCCGCGGCGGATCGAGATGTTCCTCGGCCCGAAGTAGAGGCTGCCGACCTCCACGAGCGCTCCGCTCCGCAGCCGGACGGTGCGACCACGGGGGCGCCGGATCGCACGGGCCCGCACTCCCGGCCTGAAGCCGGATGCGAAGCCGTTGATCGGCACGCGGACGAGCGGGGTGCGGGTGCGGCCGTCGTGGCGGAGCCAAAAGCGATCGAGGTCCCCGGGCAGCGGCTTCGAGCAGCTCGTGTCGGCCGTCGCGTCGGGCGACAGCGCGAGCATCATGATCCCCATGACCCGTGCGTGCGGGAGGCGGTCGTCGTAGGTCGCCCTGAGCCGCAGCCGCTCGCCCGCGCGCACCGGGATGCCCTGCGCGGAGGTGAACTGCCTCATGCTGATCGGGCCGGGCTCGTGCAGCAGCGGCCTGACCCGGTAGTAGGGGTCGCTCGGCATCCCCCACAGCGGTCGCGAGTCGAACAGCGTCCGGTTTCCGCAGCGCGGCTGGCTGAGCACGACCTTCTTGCCGCCGCCGTGAAGGTGGCCGACGCCGGCCACCAGCAGGCCGGTCTTGGGCACGGTCCAGGTCGTGGACTGCGAGTAGGTCGAGCCGCGGCGGCGGCCGCCGGGCACGTCGAAGACCGGGTCCTGGCGGCAGTTGCGCACGTCGAGCCAGTAGGGCTCGACCGGCTTCAGCAACGCCGAGTCGTCGACTGTGACCTTGTACTGGATCCAGACGCTGTCGCGGCGGTTGCGGTGGCTCATCAGCATCCAGGTCATCTCCCACTGGTCCGCCGAGCCGATCGGGTAGCCGTAGCCGGGCGGCAGGATCCCCTGCTCGCGCTCCTCGCCGACGCCGAAGAAGCGCTGCCCCAGCGTGGGCAGCTGGCTCTGGTTGTCGAACAGCGTGAAGCGGCCGCATGTCCCGTCGCGTCGCGCACCGAGCCGCGGTCCGGAGTTGAAGAAGACGACGTGGTGGAGCATCACCCGCTGGATCGGCACCGGCTTGCCGGCGGCGTCCACGACGTTCGCCTCCATGTGGGTGACGAAGCCGTCCATGCGCGGCGTCGGGATCCCGTAGGTGATGTCCCCCCGCTTGAGCTCGTAGGGCGCCATGTGGATCGGCCCGTAGCGGAGCGTGACCTGGCGGACCGTGGCCGCGGCCGGGGAGGCGACGGCCAGCGCAGCCGCCAGGGCCAGGATTGCCGCGATGAGCGTCCGTCTCATCGCTCGGCGGCCGGCGGCCGGGCGTGGATCGTGATCCGGGCCACCGGCAGCCCGTGCCAGCTCAATCGCATGGTGTCGACGAGCGTTCCGTCCTCCGTCAGCCGGTGCTCGTCACGGCAGCGGCAGGCGAAGCGCGTCGGGCCGACCGGGATGACGAACTTGTAGGGCATGAGCCGGTAGCCGTCCTCCTCCAGCAGGATGTCGGTGCCGTCCGGCGCGTCGTCAGCGGTCACGTGGACGCGGTTCGGCTCGACGAGGTGGAAGAAGCGCCGCCGGTGCTCGACCCGGCCGCCCGGGAACCGGGCGATGTCGTCCATCAGCCAGGCCTCGTCGGAGAAGAACGTGAACTCGCGCGTCGCCTCGAAGCGGATCGGGAAGCGGCGCCAGAAGAAGTAGGGCCAGGGCACGAGGGTTCCCGGGCCGCCCCAGACGCCCTCGAGGAAGTCGCGCGGGCGCATCGGCGTGAGGGCCCCCGGCTCGGTCTCCTTTCGGGTCGTGTGCAGGATCCCGATGGCCACGACCGTCGCCCAGAAGTGGACCGTCCCGAAGCCGATCCGCTCGCTCAGCCCGCTCGTCGATGCCTCGGGGCGGTCGACCACCGAGAAGAAGACGAGGATGGCGACGCCGCTGACCCCGCAGCCGAGCGCGAGCAGGCCGCTCGGGGCGGGCCAGAGGGCGCGGGCGATCGCGAACGTGGTGGCAACGAAGACCAGCTCGAATCCGAAGCTCAGCCAGACGTGGGCGTAGCTGTGCCACGAGAGATCGCCGGCCCGGAAGCGGTCGAGGCAGCGCTGCTGCGACAAGCCGCAGTCGAGGTGGAAGAGCCCGGCGAGCAGGAGCAGCGCCCCCGCGGCCAGGAACAGGCCCGCCGCGACCCGGGTGGCCCGGCGGCGCGGGAGCACCGCGGGCAGCGCCGCGCCGAGGGCGGCGACGGACAGCCCGACCAGGACGAGCCCGGCGTTCACGATCCATGGGTGCAGGACGTCGCCGGCGCCCAGCTCGCTGATCGCCGACCTGACGTGCGAGTAGCCGGGCTGGAGGGCGCCGCTCACGATCCAGGATGCGATGAAGAGCGCCTGGCCGGCCAGCGCGAACCAGGCCAGCGCGCGGGCGACGCGGCGCGAAGGAGCCTCGGAGGCCTCGCCCACCTGCCCCATCACGCGCACGTCCAATGCTGTCGAGATACCACGTAGCGACACGGATTGCCCGTCCTGTGTACGCCGTACAATACACTGTACACATGGAGGCGCGCAAGTCCCAACCGGCGCGGCTCTCGCGCGAGCGGATCGTCGAGACCTCCTTCGGCCTCCTCGAGCACGAGGGCTGGGAGGCCCTCAGCATGCGCCGGCTCGCCCAGGAGCTCGACGTCTGGCCCATGGCCGTCTACCGCTACTTCCGCGACAAGGACGAGCTCGTGGACGCGCTGGTCGGCCACGCCGTCGAGGGGCTCGAGGCGCCTGCGGCGGAGGGCGCCTGGCGGGAGACGCTCCACGAACTCCTCGACGTCGCGCGGGCGAGGCTCGAGCTGCTGCCGCCGGAGCTCCGCTCGCGGCTCGGGGCCGTGCTCTTCGCACCCGGCGCCCCGGGCCTGGCCGAGAGCGGGGTGCGGGTGCTCGCAGAGGCCGGATTCGAGCCGGATGCCGCCAGCGCGGCCTGGGCGGTGCTCGGCGCCTACACGATCGGCCACGTCGAGATCGCCCCCGTGCTGCCCGACGAGGCGGGATTCGAGTTCGGTCTCGACCGGTTGCTGGACGGTTTCGAGCGCGAGCTCCAAGGCTCCGGTGTGGCCGCCCAGGGCTCCTAGGTACCGCATGCGGCGGGTCGCTTGCGCTTTTGGGCAATCCGTTGCATAGTGGTGCCTCTCCCCCCTAACCGGGGGGACACCTCACCCCTAGACGTCCCTCATCGGGAGGCAACCCTGATTCAAGTACGCAACATCTCCGCGACCCTCGCTGCGCGCATGGCCGCGCTGCTTTCCTGCCTTGCGCTCGTCGCCGCGGCCCTGCCGGCCACGGCGTCCGCCGGCTCGCTCCACAAGGGCAAGTACCAGTGCTACCAGTTCGACCCGGTCTCGGGCTACCTGTACTGGGGCTACGTCAAGGTCAAGGGCCACAAGTACTCGATGTCAGGTGGCCACGGCAAGTACAGCCGCAAGGGCCACAAGATCCGCTGGAGGAGCGGCCCGCTCCACAGCTACCACTGGACCGGCAAGGTCGTCTCGAGCAAGAAGTTCACGATCATCGACAAGGCCGACGGCCTCGAGATCAACTGCAACAGGTAGGGACCCGCTCGTGAGCCCGGGGGGACGCTCGTAGCCCCCCGGGTTTCACATCGGACGGCCTAGATGGGCCGGGAGCCTTCTACCCCACCAGAGGCCCCGGATGAGGATGCGTTTCACTCGCCCGAACGGTCGAAAGCCAGGTGGGAGAGGTGCGTGGTAGTCGAGCACCCGGCGCTGGCGTTCCGGGTGCTCGGCCTCGTAGTAGGCGCGCTTGGCGGCGATCCGCCCCGGGTCGTGCAGCAACGCGTGATGCTCCAGGATCACGCCGGGGAGGATCGGCAGGCGGGACTGCGTGCCGCGGAAGGGGCGGAGCAGGGCGCCGCCGGTCTCGTAGCCACCGGGCCAGAGGCAGCGCAGGTCCCGTGACCAGCCGAGGACGCGGAAGCACGGCCGCAGTTCGGGGGAGTAGTCGCCGTCGGGCCAGACGCCGCGGACGCCGGGCAGGTCGTTCTCCCCGATCGAGCGCCCCAGCAGGCACGCGTGGCCCTCGGGCAGCGCAGCCGGAAAGCGTCCCTCCAGGCGCTCGTCGGCGTCGACGATCAGCACACTGTCGCCCTCGCCGGCGCCGCAGCGATGGAACATGGCCGTGCGCTTGGCCTCCTGGGACGGCCACGTCCGCTCCTGCGGGTGGAAGGTGGCTCCGGCCGCCGTCGTGATCTCGGCCGTCCCGTCGGAGGACGAAGCCGTGCGCGCGCCGGCAAAGACGTGCGCCCCCGCGCCCCCGCGCCAGGCCCCGTCGAAGACATGCACGTCGTCCACTCCCGCGGCCTCGACTGAGCGGAGACAATCGGCCAGGACGGGCGCTTCGTTGTAGACCGCGATGACGCAGATGAGGGCCAACCGGAGGCAATGCTACGGCCCTTGACCAACCCCGTCAGACGTTCACGGCGACGTACTTCTCCTCCAGGAACTCCTCGATCCCCTCGAAGCCGCCCTCGCGGCCGATGCCGGACTGCTTGACGCCTCCGAAGGGCGCGCCGGCGTTGGAGACCATTCCCTGGTTGAGCCCGACCATTCCGGTCTCGAGGCCCTCGATCACGCGCAGCGCGCGCTTCAGGTCGCGCGTGAAGACGTAGGCGACGAGGCCGTACTCCGTGTCGTTGGCCGCCGCGATGGCGTCCTCCTCCGACTGGAAGCCGGCGACCGGCGCGACGGGGCCGAAGATCTCCTCCTTGAGCATCCGGGCGTCCGGGGCGACGTCGCCCAGGACCGTGGGCTCGAAGAAGTAGCCGGCGCCGTCCTGCGACTGCCCGCCGACGAGGACCTTGGCGCCCTTGTCGCGCGCGTCCTGCACCAGGTCCTCCACCTTCTCGCGCGAGGGCTCGTCGATGAGCGGCCCGACCTTGACGCCCTCGTCCGTGCCGCGGCCGACCTTGAGCTCGCCCATCGCCTTGGCCAGGCGCTCGGCGAACTCGGCCGCGACCGGCTCGGCCACGTGGAAGCGGTTGGCGGCGGTGCAGGCCTCGCCGATGTTGCGCATCTTGGCGAGCAGGGCGCCTTCCACCGCGGCGTCGAGGTCGGCGTCGTCGAAGACCAGGAAGGGGGCGTTGCCGCCGAGCTCCATCGAGACCTTCAGGACGTTCTCGGCCGACGCCGCGATCAGCTTGCGGCCCACCTCGGTGGAGCCGGTGAAGGACAGCTTGCGCAGGCGCGGATCGGCGATCAGCGGCCCTGTCGTCGAACCCGAGGACGAGGTCGTGAGGATGTTGAAGACGCCACCGGGGAGGCCGCACTCCTCGAGGATCTGCCCGAGCGCCAGCATCGAGAGCGGCGTCTGCTGGGCCGGCTTCATGACAACGGTGCACCCCGCCGCGATGGCCGGCCCCATCTTGCGCGTGCCCATCGCCATCGGGAAGTTCCAAGGCGTGATCATCAGGCTGGGGCCGACCGGCTGGCGCATTACGAGCACGCGGCTCGCCGCGTTGCCGGCCACGCGGTAGTCGCCCGTGATCCGGAGCGCCTCGCCGGAGAACCAGCGGAAGAACTCGGCCGAGTAGACGATCTCGGCCTCGGACTCGGCCAGCGGCTTGCCCATCTCGAGCGTCATCAGGATGGCGAGCTCCTCCTTGCGCTCGTTCAGTGTCTCGAACGCCTTCCAGAGGATCTCGCTGCGCTGGTTGGGGGAGCTGTCCGCCCACTCCTGACGCATTTCGACGGCCGCGTCGAGCGCCGCCCCCGCGTCCTCCTCGGTGCCGTCGGCGATCTCGCAGAGCGCCTCGCCGGTGGCCGGGTCCTCGACCTCGAGCGTGCCGCCGCCGCTCGCGTCGCGCCATTCGCCGCCGATGTACAGCCGCTTCTCGACCTTGTCAACGACTTCCTGTTCTCGCGTGGCGATGCTCATGCTTCGAGACTACCCGGCGCCCCCTGCGGGCAAGCGGCCCCGGTCAGGTGGCCACGGTCTCGGCGCCCAGCTCCTCGCTGATCGCGACGTCGATCGTGTAATCGATCGGCAGGACGATCACCGAGGGGACGTCGAGTGCGAGCGCCTGCGCGAGCCGCTCGGCGAAGTCGTCTGCCGACTCACAGCGCCACCCCGGCAAGCCGAAGCCCTCGGCGAGCTTGACGAAGTCGGGGTTCGTGAAGTCGACCCCGAAGTGCTCGCCGAACTTCTTGTCCTGCTTCCAGACGATCGACCCGTACTGCCGGTTCTCCCAGATCACGTTCACGAACGCGGTGCCCAGGCGCTTCGCCGTCTCGAGCTCCTGGCAGTTCATGAGGAAGCCGCCGTCGCCGTTGACGGTCACCACGTGGCGGTCGGGGTGGACGAGCTTGGCCGCCACGGCCGCCGGCACCGCGAAGCCCATGCCGGCGAGCCCGTTGGCGATCAGCACCGTGTTGGGCTCGTAGGCGGGGAACATCCGCCCGATCCAGAGCTTGTGCAGGCCGACGTCCGAGATCAGGATGTCCTCGCGGCCGAGCGCCTTGCGGATCTCGTACAGCGCCCGCGGCGGCTGCACCGGGAACTGGTCGTTGTCCTTCGCCGCCTCGAGGTGGCTCATCACGACCTCGCGCAGACGCGGCGAGCCGCCCTGGTGGGGAACGTGGCGGCACTCCTCTCCCAGCCGGGTGAGGATGTGGTACAGGTCGCCGACCAGCTCGACCTCGGGCGTGAAGAAGGCGTCGATCTCGGCCGGGACCGAGTCGATGCAGATGATCTTCTTGTCGCGGT
>JBJMLJ010000367.1:0-5309 GCA_045805365.1 Thermoleophilaceae bacterium | reverse complement strand
GTGCGCGCATGCCCCAGCTCGCGGAGCATGTCCTCGAGCGTGTCGGCTAGCTCCGCGACCTCGTCCTGGGCGACGGGCTTCGGCAGCGCGACGTCGGGGTCGCGCGTCCGCGCCACCTCCCGCGCGGCCTGCGTCAGGCCGGCGATCGGCCGCATCGCGCGCCTCGCGACCAGGAAGCCGGCGAGGAAGGCGAGGGCGGTGCCGCCGAGCACGCCGAAGGCGAGGAATAGCCGCACCTTGGCGACGGTGGTCGTCAGGTTGCGCTCCGGCTTCGCGTACTGGAGGTAGCCGACCACGGCGTTCTGCGAGCCGAAGTGGAAGGGGTTCGTGTCCGGCAGGTTGGCGCCGAAGATGGGCCGTGTGGCCACGTGGTAGCCGCGGGTGTCCTGCACGCCGTCGGCGGGCGGCGCGAGCGGAACCGCCCCCTCGGGCTCGATGACGTTGCCGCTGCGATCGAGGATGCGGATCTGCGCGCCGCCCGCGGCCGCGGCCCGCAGGACATTGAGCGCGTGCGCGGTGTCGCCGCCCTGGCGCTGCGCGATCTGCTGGAGGTCGGCGGCCGTGGCGCGCAGCTCGTTGTCGAAGCTGCCGGTCACCCGCCGCTCCGCCACCGTCCCGACGACGACCGCGAAGAGGAGCAGGATCACGAAGGTGAGCGCCGCCGAGACGATCGCCAGCTTCAGCCTCACCGGCAGCCTGACGCGCAGGTTGTGGAACGCCCCGACCGGACTCATGGCTCCCTGAGGACATATCCGGCGCCGCGGACGGTGTGAAGGAGCCGCGGCTCGCCGTTTGCCTCGAGCTTCCGCCGGAGGTTGGAGACGAAGACGTCGATCGTGTTGGTCTCGGCGAAGGGGTGATAGCCCCAGACGTCGTCGAGCAGCGCCTGGCGCGAGACGACCAGCCGCTCGTTGCGCATCAGGTACTCGAGCAGCTCGAACTCGCGCGCGGTCAGGTCGATGTCGCGATCGCCGCGCCTCACCTCGTGGCTGTCCGGGTTCAGGGCGAGATCGGCCGTCACCAGCGAGGCGCTGCCCCGGGGCGGACGCCGTCGCAGCAGGGCGCGCATCCGGGCCAGGAGCTCATCGCGCTCGAACGGCTTGACGAGGTAGTCGTCGGCGCCCGAGTCGAGGCCCTCGACGCGCGACTCGAGGGCGTCACGAGCGGTCAGCACCAGGATCGGGACGTCGCCGTCGGCGCGCAGCCGCCGGCAGACCTCGACGCCGTCGAGCTTCGGCAGGCCGAGGTCCAGCACCACGGCGTCGGGCTCGAAGACCGCGGCCTGCTCGAGCGCTGCCTCGCCATCTCCTGCCACGCGGACGTCGTAGCCGTCCTTGTCGAGCGAGCGGCGCAACACGCCCGCGATGTCGACGTCGTCCTCGACCACGAGGACTCGCGCAGAGCGAGACATCCACATGATGGTAGGCACCCGCCCCGAGTAGAGGCAGGGTTTTTAGCTCCCGCTTAGAAGAAGCGGAGAGCCATGGCAAGCCGCAGGAGCACACGCCGCCGCGGCCGGCGGGCGCGCCGGCTTCTGCCATACGTGCGGCTTCCAGCCCTCGAGCAGCACCACTTCGACGTCATCGGCCTGGGCCTCGTCGCCCTGGCGGTCTATTTCGCGACCGTCTTCTACCTGGGTTGGGCCGGGGGAGAGGTGGGCGAGGCGATGGCCGACGGGATCCTCTTCCTGTTCGGCGGCGCGGGCTACCTGGCGCCCGTCGCACTGTTCGTGATCGGCGCTCTGCTCGTGCTGCGGCCGATGCTGCCGAGCGTGCGGCCCTTCCGCGCCGGCGGCCTCTGCCTGGGCGCCGCCCTCACGCTCGGCCTGGCCGCCGGCTCGTTCGGACTGGGTCCGGGACACGTGGCCCGGGACGGCTTCCTCGACGCCCATTACCTCGAGCATCACGGCGGCCTCGTCGGCGAGTCGCTGTTCTGGGTCGTGCGGACGCTGTTCTCCACGGTCGGCGCGCACATCCTCTTCCTCTTCCTGATGGTCGCCGGCGTCCTGCTGCTGACCGGCGCCTCGATCGCGGGCATCGTCGAGGGCACGCGCGAGGGCGTGACCGCCACGACGCGGCGCGTAAAGCGGTCCACGACCGAGTTCGTGTCAGTCGCCCCTACGCGCGAGTTGCCGGACGACGAGCCACCCGAGGTCGAGCCCGTGGTGCGCGCAACCCACGTCGAGATGCCGATCCCCGACGAGGAGTACGACCCCGACCCCGAGCCGGAGCCGGAGCCGGAGCCGGAGCCCCAGCTGATCGAGCCGGAGCCCGCTCCGGACCCGCCACCACCGGCGACTGAAGACGAGCTGACACCTCAAGGCAACAGGCGCAGCTCGGTGACGGAGGCCGACGACATCGACTACCCGCTCCCGAAGAACGGCTTCCTGAAGCGCTCCAACGGCGCCCAGAAGCTCGACACCAAGGGGATCGCGCGGATCGGCGGCCAGCTGACCGAGGCGCTCGGCCACTTCAACGTCGATGCCAAGGTGATCGGCACCGTCACCGGCCCGCACGTCACCCGCTACGAGCTGCGCCTGGCGCCCGGCATCAAGATGTCCAAGGTCGCGCAGCTGAAGGACGACCTCGCCTACGCGCTCGCGGCGGAGCACGTCCGCATCCTGGCTCCCATTCCGGGCAAGCAGGCGGTGGGCGTCGAGGTGCCGAACCGCGTCCGCCGGATGGTGCACCTTGGCGACGTCTTCCAGGAGGCGCCGAAGGCGTGGTCGCCGCTGACGGTCTGGCTCGGGAAGGACATCGCCGGCAAGGCGATCGGCACCGACCTCGCCAAGCAGCCGCACGTGCTCATCGCCGGGACCACCGGCTCGGGGAAGAGCGGCTGCGTCAACGCGATGCTCTCCTCGATCCTGCTCCGCGCCACGCCCAACGAGGTGCGGATGGTGCTGGTCGACCCGAAGCGCGTCGAGCTCAACCACTACGAGCACATCCCGCACCTGCTGACACCGGTGGTGACGAGCCCGCGGCTGGCCGCCAACGTCCTCGGCAACCTGATCGGCGAGATGGAGGAGCGTTACTCGATCATGAGCGAGGCCAAGGCGCGCAACCTGGTCGAGCTCAACCGCTACCGGGTCAAGCAGGGCGAGCGGCCGCTGCCGTATGTCCTCTGCGTGATCGACGAGCTCGCCGACCTGATGATGGTCGCCCCGGCCGAGGTCGAGGACTCGGTCATCCGGCTCGCCCAGAAGTCGCGCGCGATCGGCATCCACCTGCTGCTGGCGACGCAGCGGCCGAGCGCCGACGTGATCACCGGAATGATCAAGGCCAACGTGCCGGCGCGAATCGCGTTCGCGGTCGCCTCGCAGACCGATTCACGCGTCATCCTCGACCAGAACGGCGCCGAGTCGCTGCTGGGCCAGGGCGACATGCTGTTCCGGCCGGCGGGCGAGTCGCGCGCGGCCCGCATCCAGGGCGCCTTCATCGGCGAGGACGAGATCGAGCGGCTGACCTCGCACTGGCGCAGCCACGGCGAGCCCGAGCTGCACGAGGGGCTGCTCGAGGCGATCGAGCCGGAGGCCGGCGAGGGCGGCGGCGACGACGACTTCGACCCGGACCAGGACGACCTCCTGGGCGACGCCATCCAGACCGTGGTGCAGATGGGAACGGCGTCGACGTCTATGCTCCAGCGCCGCCTGCGAGTGGGCTACACCCGCGCCGGCCGGCTGGTGGACATGATGGAGCGCCGCGGCGTGATCTCGGGCTACGAGGGCTCGAAGGCCCGCCAGGTGCTGATCACCGAGGGCGACCTGCCGCGCGTCCTCGAGGCGCTGTCGGAGCCCGCAGCGGCGACTGTCGACGATTAGCCGCCAGAATACGCGGCCGTGCCCACCATCGGGGAGACGCTCCGCGAGGCGCGCATGCGCCAGCGCCTCGACATCGCCGACGTCGAGGCCCGCACGAAGATACGGGCGAAGTACCTGCGCGCGCTCGAGAACGAGGAGTTCGGGATGCTCCCGGGCTCGACCTTCGTGCGCACCTTCCTGCGCACCTATGCGGAGCTGCTCGGTCTCGATCCCCAGCGGCTGGTCGAGGAGTACCGGGCCAACTACGAGGCGCAGGACGACCTCGAGCTTCAGCCGCTGGCCGGCACGCCGGCGGCCGCGGGAAGGCTCGACCGGAGCGGCCGGCCGCGGCCACCCACGAGGCCTCCGAACCGGTTCGCGATCGTCGTGGGCGCGGTCGTCCTGATCCTCATCTTCCTGATCGTGCTCGGGCTGACGGCGGGGAACGACAACGGCGGGGGCAAGCAATCGGCGAACACGGGCACGGAGAAGAAGCCGCCGGCCAAGCGCAAGCGCAAGCAGGCGGCGGCGAAGCCCGGCACGGTCACGGTCAAGCTCGTGCCGAACGGGCCGACGTACGTCTGCCTTGACAAGGGCCCGGGCACGCCGCACCTCTTCGAGGGCACCATCAGCGCCCCGCAGACGTTCAAGGGCAGCAAGATCCGGATCAACCTCGGGCGCACGGCGGGCCAGGTCTTCGTCAACGGCAAGCAGTTCCCCGTGCAGCAGAGCGCGACCCCGGTGGGCTACGAGTTCAGCCCGAAGGGGAGCAAGCAGATACCGCCGGCGCAGCGGCCCTGCGTCGCCCCGGTCGGCACCACCACCACGACGACCCCCACCACGACGACCCCCACCACGACCACCCCGTGAGCGCGCGGGCCGGCATCGTCGTCACCGGCACCGAGGTGCTGACCGGCCGCGTGCGCGACCGCAACGGGCCGTGGCTGTCGGACCGGCTGGCGGAGCTCGGGATCGAGCTGGCCCACATCACGATCTGCGGCGACCGTCCCGGCGACATCGAGGCGCAGCTGCGGTTCCTGAGCGACCAGGGCGTGGACCTGATCGTGACGAGCGGCGGCCTCGGTCCGACGGCGGACGACATGACGATCGAGGTCGTGGCCGGCTTCACGGAGCGCGAGCTGCTCCTGGACGATCGGCTCGAGGGCGTAATCGCGGAGATCCTCAAGCCGCTGATGAAGCGCTTCCCGGACCTGGACTTCGAGGCCGTCCGCAAGTCGAATCGCAAGCAGGCGCTGGTGCCGGAGGGCGCCCACGTGATCGACCCGGCAGGCACCGCCCCCGGCCTCGTGGTCCCGGCGAACGACGGCGTCCCGGCGATCGTCGTGCTGCCCGGCCCACCGCGCGAGCTGCACGCGATGTGGCCCCAGGCGGTGGCCAGCGACCCGTTCAGGGAGTCGGTGGCCGGACGGACGACCTACGAGCAGAGCACGCTGCGCCTGTTCGGCATCCCGGAGTCGGAGATCGCGGAGACGCTCCGCGTGGCGGAAGG
>JBJMLJ010000366.1:0-1536 GCA_045805365.1 Thermoleophilaceae bacterium | reverse complement strand
CGCTCGGCTGCGGCCAGCGCGATGTGCTCAGGAGAGCGCTGCGGGTCCCCGCGTACCCGTCGCCAGAGCGAAGTCGGTACGCGCGTGATCTCCTCGGTCGCCACCCTCAGCAGTTTGCCGGGAGCGGGCGCGCGGTATGTCTAAGGCATGGCCACACCAACCGCCACACCCCGCCAGGGCATCCTCAGCCACGAGATGTCGGAGGAGCGCGCGCAGCTGATCGAGCTCCTGACGCGCGCGTACTGGATGGAGATCGAGACGGTGATGAGCTATCTCGCCAACTCGATCAATCCGGACGGCGTCCGCGCCCAGGAGATCAAGGAGTCGCTCGAGGAGGACGTCCAGGAGGAGCTCGGCCACGCCCGCCAGTTCGGCGAGCGGATCAAGGAGCTCTACGGGGTCGTTCCCGGCTCGACGGACATCTCGCCGGACCAGACCTACCTCCAGCCGCCCTCCGAGCAGACCGACCTCGTCCACGTGATCAAGGGCGTGATCGAGGCCGAGACCGGAGCGATCGACCACTACAACCGGATCATCGAGTTCTGCGACGACAAGGACCTCGTGACCCAGGACATGGTGATCGCGATCCTCCGCGACGAGGAAGGCCACCGCCGCCTCTTCGAGGGCTTCCTGCGCGAGTTCGAGGCCGAGGGCCTGGCCTAGCCGCGCCGGCGGGTAGCGCTGCCATGCTCCGCCGGGCATGCCCGCGGTGCCCGCCCTTCTCGTCTTCGCCGGCGGGATCGTGCTGGTGGTGGCCGGCGCCGAGCTGTTCTTCGACGGCGTGCTCTCCCTTGCGGGCCGTCTCGGGATCTCGGCCTTCGTGCTCACCGCGGTCGTCTCGGGGTTCGAGCTCGAGAACCTCGCCGCGGGGATCGCGGCCAACGCTCGCGGGCTGAGCGGCGCGGCCGCCGGGACGTTTCTCGGCGGCACGACCTTCCTGGCGCTCGCCGTGGCCGGCCTCGCCGCAGTGGTCGCCCCGATCCGGGCCCGGCTGCCGCCGGCGGCGCTCGCGTGGACCGTCGTCTCCCCGCTGCCCCTGGTCGTCTTCGCCGCCGACGGCCGCATCTCGCGAATCGAGGGCGCCGCCCTGATCGTCTGGTTCGTAGTCGCGATCTTCGGCCTGGCGCGCTCCGGTCGCGGGCTGCTCGGCGAAGAGAGCGAGCGGCAGCGCCTGCCGCTGCTCCGTCTGCTCGCGGGCCTCGGCCTCCTGACCGTCGGCGGCGACCTCCTCGGCCGCGGCCTCCGCGACGTGATCGCCCGCTTCGACGTCTCCGGCACGTTCCTCGGCAACACGGTGGTCGCCGCGAGTGTCGAGGCAGAGGAGGTCGCGCGCGTGATCGTGCCGGCCCGCCGGGCCCGCGGCGACGTCGCGTTGGCCAACGTCCTCGGCACGATCGTGCACTTCGTCGGCCTCAATGCCGGCGTCATCGCGCTGGTCAAGCCGCTTCGACTCGATCACGCCACGCTTCACCTCCATTTGCCGGCCGCGGCCGTCTCGCCCGCTGTCGCCTGTGCGCTCATCGCGGCGCGTCGCGG
>JBJMLJ010000365.1:0-4999 GCA_045805365.1 Thermoleophilaceae bacterium | reverse complement strand
GTGCCGGTCCGGGTCGTCGCCGACTCCGCCTACTTCGGCCTCCTCGCGGCCACGATCCTCTCCCTGCTCTTGCTCGGCCGCGAGCTGTGGCGGCAGCGGGTCGTCCGCGGCGTGCTCGTGCTGTTCGCGGGCGCGCTCGTCATGTACGGCTTCGTCTACTACGGCAACTACCGCTATCGCGCTCCGTTGGAGCCGTTGATGCTGCTCGTATCGGCGCCGCTGCTGGCCCGCCTCTGGCGCCTGCGGGGAGCCGAGCACCCGGACTCCGGACGCTACGCTCGCCGCGAGGGATGAACGCTCGCGCCCTGCGCTTTCCCCTGTTCGACTCGCTCCGCGCGATCGCGGTGCTGCTCGTCATCTCCTACCACGCGCTCGGTGCCGAGTTCCCGCCCGGCTCCCCGGCCACGATGCGGCCCTACGCCGCGCAGATGGGCGTCGGCGTGTCGATCTTCTTCGTGATCTCCGGGTTCCTGCTCTACCGGCCCTTCGTCGCCAATCGGCTGGCCGGCGGCAACTGGATCCCGATCCCCGCGTACGCCTGGCGGCGCTTCCTGCGCATCTTCCCGGGCTACTGGGTGGCGCTCACGGTCGTCGCCCTCTGGCTCGGCTACGACGGCGTGCTCACGCTGTCGGGGATCCCGCACTACTACCTGCTGGGCCAGGTCTTCAGCATCAAGACGCTCTTCGGCGGGCTGCCCCAGGCCTGGTCGCTGACCGTCGAGGTCGGCTTCTACATCTTCCTGCCGCTGTACGCGCTGTTGCTCGGCGTCGGGCGCCGCCGCGACCGGCGCAGCCAGCTGCGAGTCGAGTGGATCGCCGTGATCGCGCTGTTCGCTGCAGGCGTCCTCTTCAACGTGATCCTGCTCTCGCGGCTCGGACCCGGCGAGTACTCGCCGCTGCTCCGGACCTTCCCCACCTTCGCCGACCACTTCGCGGCCGGCATGCTGCTCGCGGTCGCGAGCGCGTCGCTCCAGGACGCCGAGCGGCTGCCGCGGCTGCTGCGGCCGCTCGACCGCTTCCCCGGGATCGCCTGGGGGCTGGCCGTCGTCGCCTTCTGGGCGGTGAGCACGCGCATCGGCCTGCACGGCAGCGCGGGCGAGGTGGTCAGCCACTCGCAGTTCCTCGAGCGCCGCGCGCTCTACGTCGTCGTCGCGGTCGCGGTCGTGCTGCCGGGAGCCTTCGGCAATCAGGACCGCGGCCTCGTTCGCAAGCTGCTCGCCAACCGCTTCATGCTCTACCTGGGACTCGTCTCCTACGGGCTGTTCCTCTACCACGTCGCCGTCCTCCAGCAGCTGGGGAAGTGGGACGTGGGGCTGCTCTCGGGCATCCACCCGTACCTCCGCGTGGTCGACGTGCTCGTCCCGTCGCTGGTGCTGGCCTCGCTCAGCTACTACCTCGTCGAGCGGCCGGCGCTGAGGCTGAAGCGCCTCGTCGGTCCGCGCGTCGAGCCGGCGCCCGCCGAGGCGACCGCCGAGCCCGCGCCCGCGGAGCCGCTCACCGTCTACCCGCGGTGACGCACCGCTCGTGAGACGAAGCGCCCGAGGCGGCGCGCCACCTCGCCCGGCCCGCGCCGCTCGCGCAGGTGCGCGGCGATCGACGGGTACTGGCCGTAGGTCGCCAGCGCGATCACGGCGGCGTCCTTCCTCGGCACCGGCCGCTCGCGGTGGTGGAGGCAGTAGTCGACGAGCGGCCGGACGGTCTCGGACCAGCGCAGCCGCGGCGCGGTGGCGCGCACCCGCTCGGCCGCCGGCTCCGGGTCGTCGAGCAGCTCGGCGCAGGCGCAGGCGAAGGCCTCGGCGTCGCCCGGCGCGACCGTCCGGCCGAGGCCCTCGCGCTCGACCAGCTCCGCAATCGAGTCGCCGCTCGAAGTGACGACCGGCAGGCCCGCCCAGAGGTAGTCGAGGACACGGGTGCGGAACGAGAAGCGCGCTTCGAGGTGGTCGCTGTGGGCCGAGATCCCGAGGTCCGAGTCGAGCAGCCAGCTCTGCCGCTCCTCATACGGCACCCAGTCGCGATGGAAGTGGACGCAGCTGCCCTCGAGCTCCAGCTCGCGGGCGAGCGCGATCGCCTCCGCGGCGCTCGTCGGCACCTCGTCCGGCTCGAGCGACGGCCGCTCGATCCCCTGGAAGACCAGGTGGACCGGCCGGCCCCGGGCGCGCAGGAGCCCGGTCGCCCTGATCGGCGTCAGGGCGTCGAGCCAGCGCCAGACGCCACCGCCCCAGAGCAGCACCTCGTCGTCGTCGCCGATCCCGGGAAGCGTGTCCTTCAACCCGCTCGGCCCGCGCTTTGGCGGCTCGCCGGGCAAGCCGAAGGGGACCACGTCGATGAACGAGCGGTAGGTCGGGTCGGCCGCGTAGGAGTCCACGTCCACCAGGCCCGCGACGCCCATGCCGCCGAGCCATAGGTCGCGTTGCTTCTCGCTGGCGCAGATCACGAAGTCGGCGGTAGCGCACTGCGCGAGCACGCCCAACGCGGCCCGGCGTGCGGTGGCGCTGTCGCCGGGGGAGCCGTCGAGCGCCTCGAGCACCTCGATCATCAGCGGGTTGTAGAGGTCGGCCACGTAGCGGGTGGGCAGCCGCCGCAGGTGGCGCAGGAGCTGGGCGGGGAGCTGCTGCGCGACGACGACGTCGTGGCTCCCGAAGGCGTCCAGCAGCTGGTCGAAGTCGGCGAGGCCGGCCTCGAGAAGGGGCAGCGGCGCCTCGCTGGGCGGCGGCGCGGCGAGCGTCACGTCGCAGTGCGCCGAGAGCGCCCGGGCCAGCTCGAGGGCTCGGATCGCGGGCCCCGCCATGCGCTCGCCGACCGGCTCGGCCGAGACCACCAGCACTCGGGTCACGGCCCCCTCACTCCCTTATGCCGGCGAGCGCCGCCCGGCTCGCGGGGCTGATGGCGAGCAGCAGGCCGCCGTACACCGCCACGCCGACGGGCACGAGGAGGAAGAACGACGTGTCGCGCAGCGGCCACAGCGCCGCGGCCATCACCGCGGCCGCCAGCAGAGCGGGGGCTAGCAGGCTGAGACGGGGGAAGAACTCGAAGTGGCGCTGCATCAGGTAGTAGGAGCCCGCGAGGATCACGAGCTCCGAGAAGACCGTGATCACGGCCGCGGCCACTATGCCGTAATGGGGCACCAGTGCGACGTTCAGGCCGACGTTCACCGTGAGCCCGAGCACGTTCAGCCAGAGGGCGTTCAACTGCCTCTCCTTGGCGATCAGCGCGTAGCCGAAGACGCCGTTGATCCACGCCAGGCCGCCGCCGGCCAGCAGGATCTGAAGCGGCGTCGCGGCATCCGAGAACCTGGGGCCGCCGGCCAGATCGATGAGGGCGGGGGCGGCGATGGCGCCCCCGGCCGCGAGCGGCACCGCGATGATCACGAAGAAGTCGAAGGTCGACTGGATCGTGCGGGTCACGGCGGGCCCGCCGCGGGCCATGCGGCTCGACAGCACCGGGAACACCGACGTGAGGAAGACGGTCCCCATGGCGAGCGTGAACTCGAGGATCCGGTAGGCCAGCGTGTAGAGGCCCACGTCCTTGTACGAGCGGGACAGCGAGATGATCAGCGTGTCCGCGCGGAAGTAGAGCTCGTTGATCGCGAGCGCCAGCCCGAGCGGCAGGCTGGCCACGAGGAGCGGCCGCCAGACGGCGCGGTCGGCGAGGAAGCGGACCCGCACGAGGTCCCGGGACAGGAACCAGGTGATCAGGAGCGTGACCAGGGCGGCGCCGGCGGCGGCGCCCATCACCGCGTAGAAGCCGAGGTCGAGGGCCGCGACCGCGACCGTCAGGCCGAAGCCCGCCGCCCGTCCAACCACCTCGGCGACCATCGCGCGGCCCATCCGGAGCCGCGCCTGGAAGACAGCGACCAGCGACGTGTTGAGCATCCCCAGCAGCAGCGGCCCGCCGGCCAGCACGATCGCCACGCGGACGTTGTGGGCGTAGGGGAGGAGCAGGCTGACCGCGCTCGCGACGACGATCACCACGAGCGACAGGAGCAGCCTCAGGGTCAGCGCGTTGCCGACGAGCTCCTCGGTCCGGTCGGGCTGCTTGCTGATCTCCCGCACCACCGTCGTGAGAAGCCCGATGTCGGCCAGGACGCCGAACAGCTGCATGTACATCAGGGCGAGCGTGAAGCGGCCGTAGTCGCCCGGCCCCAGGTAGCGCGTGAGGACCGCGATCGACCCCGCGGCGATCACCAGCACAACGCCCTTGCCGGCGACCTGGACCGCCGTGTTGAACGCGACGCGACGTCGAACCGACGGGGTCACGGGGCTTAGGCTGCCATTTCGTGCGGGCGTCGAGCCCCTGGATCCGCTACGGACTCCTGTTCGCGGGCGCGGCGGCGCTCTCGGCAGTCACGATCCTGCGCGGGATCAACCCCCACGACGAGGGCCTGATGCTTCAGGCGGCGGCCCGGATCGGGGACGGCCAGCTCCCCTACCGCGACTTCTGGTGGAACTACGGGCCCGGCCAGCCGTTCCTGCTCGGCGGCCTCCAGGAGGTCTTCGGACCGTCCCTTCTCTGCTGGCGCATCCTGCGCGTCCTGACCGACGGGACGGTGGCCGTGCTGGCCTACGCGATCGCCCGCCGCGACGCCTCGGAGCCGCTGGCGCTTGGCGCCTGGCTCGCGGTCGCCGGCGCGATGGCGTTCCCCAGCATCCCGGGGCCGAACCCGCCCGCGATGGCGCTCGGCCTCGGCGCGATCCTGCTCGCGCGCCGCAGCCCGGTGGGGGCCGGCGCCCTCGCTGGGGCGGCGGTCGCCTTCCGGCTCGAGCTCGGTCTGGCCTGCGTGGCGGGCGCGTTGATCGCGGCGGTCGCCGCGGCCCCGGTCGGGGCAGCGCGCGCGGCGGCCGTGCGGACCGGCGCGGCGGCGACGGGCGTGGCGCTGGTGCTCCTCGGTCCGTTCGTCGTAGCCGGCGGGCCGGGAGCGTTCTGGGACGACACCGTCGGCTTCGACTTCGGCGCCCAGTCGCTCCAGCGGCTGCCCCTCCCGGGCGCCTGGCACGGCGGC
>JBJMLJ010000364.1:0-3530 GCA_045805365.1 Thermoleophilaceae bacterium | reverse complement strand
GCCGTCGGCCGCGCCGGGCGAGCCGCCGATCAGCACCGGGACGCTTAGCGGCAGCCGCGCGTCGAGCTCGGTCAACGCGGACAGCAGTGATTCGCGCACCGGCCCCCGCCGCAGCTCCAGAGTCGGCTCGTTCGCGAAGGGCGGGAGACCGAAGCTGCGGTGCTCGCCGGGGCCAGCGCCCCCGGCTGCGCTCCTCGCGCTCACGGGGCCGCCAGCAGGTCGTCGACCGACCTGCCCTCCCGCCAGCCGCGCAGGAACGACTCGTTGGCGGTGTTCTCGAGCAGCCGCCGCACGAGGTAGGCCATGCCGGCCACGAGGTCGCCGACCGGGCAGTAGCTGCGCACCCGGAAGCCCTCGGAGGCCAGCGCCTGCGCCAGCTCGTCGCCCAGTCCGCGAAGCACCTGGAGCTCGAGGTCGGCGTCGTCGCCGCCGAGCGCCCGGTTGGCAGCGATGGCGTGGGCCACCGAGCGCAGGTTGTGGGAGGCGATCGCCACGCGCACCAGCGGCCGGGCCTCGAGCAGCCGCACGGCAAGCGCCTCGAAGTTGCGGTCGCAGTCGGCCTTGGACTCGAACACCGGCGGGCTCCAGCCGTGCTGGCGCGCCTCGACCACCTCGTGGTCCCAGTAGGCGCCCTTGACGAGCCGGACCACGAGCGGCTGGGCGCGGTCGCTGCGCCCGGCCCAGGCCAGCACGTGCTCGAGCACCGTCGGCGACTCGCGCAGGTAGGCCTGGAGCACGAGCCCGACCGACGGCCCCTCGCGGAGCCCCGGCTCGTCGAGCAGCGCGAACAGCAGCTCCTCGGTCGTCTCGAGCGAGTCGACCGACTCCATGTCCACGTGGAGGTGCGTGCCGAGGTCGCGCGCGGCCTCCAGGAGGGGGCCCAGCCGGCGGGCCGCGTCCTCGCGCCCGACCGCGGGCGCCTCGGGGCGCATGTGCGGCGTCAGCGCCGTGACCTTCACGGACACGTTCACGCGAGGTATAGCCCCGAGCGAGTCGCTTTCGAGCACGGGCCGCTCCGGCCAGGCGGGGGCCGCCTCCGCGAGTGTCTCGATCATCTCCCGGCAGCGGCCCGCGTAGCGCTCGGCCTCGTCCTCGGTGACCGTCGCCTCGCCAAGCAGGTCGACCGAGCTTGCGATCCCCTCCCGCCAGAGCTCGCCGATCGGCCCGCGCGCCGCCTGCGGCGACTCGCCGACGATGAAGCGGTGCGCCATGTGCCGCACGCCGGCCGCCGCGGCGGCGCCGAGGGCCTTGCGTCCGGCCCGCGAGCTCGCCATCCGCATCGCGGCGTCGAGAGGCGTGGTGCGCGCCTCGACCTCGTCCAGGTACTCGGCCAGATGCTCGGCGAGATCGTCCAGCGAGCGGCAGGCCGGGGTCACGTCGACGAGCCGGAAGAGCGCCGCCCGCAGCTGGTCGTCGCGCTCGGCCAGTTCCATCGCCTTCTGGTCGATCGCGCGCAGGGGATGCCGTCCCGCTGAGGGAAATGCGTCCGCCAGCGCGTGCCCGACGGCTCGTATCTCCGGCTCGAGCTCGGCGCTCTGGACCGCCACGAGCCGAAAGCTACTCTGACCCAATTCTTAGGTTGCTCACAGACCCGGCAGAGATGCTCCGCGTCGTGCAACCGCAAGGAGGAGCGCGATGAGACGGTTAACAAAGCTCGGCATCGGTGGCGGGCTGGCCCTGGTGGGTGTTGTCGCCCTGGCCGCGGGCGTGATCTCGCTGGCGTTCCATCACAACTCGCAGGCGGCGGCCAAGCGTTCTGCTTCCAGGGCGCAGGGCGCGCCCCCGTGGGCGCGCGCCGGCGGCGGTCCACCCGGCGCGGGGAGGTTCCATTTCAGGAGACCCTCCACCAAGCAGATCCGGGACCGTCGGGAGCAGTTCCACTCCGAGCTCGCCAAGGAGCTCGGGGTCAGCACCGACAAGATCGACAAGGCCTTCCGCGACCTATTCGAGAAGCACCTGAATCAGGCCGTGGACAATGGGAACCTGACGAGCAAGCAGCGCGACCAGATTCTCAAGTGCTACGACGACCCAGGCAGCTGCACGCCACCCTCCGGCGGCCCCCCGATGGGCGGACCGCGCGGCTTCGGCCCGCCGGGAGGCGGACCGGGTGGACCGGGTGGACCGGGCTTCGGGCCCCCCATGTAACAAGAGGGCGGGCGAAGCCCGGCCGGTTACGGACGGCCGGAGGCCGGCCGATGACATCAGAACGCGGGGCCGGAGGCTCCGCGGAGGTAACCCTCATATGAGCGAGCCCGCCGTGCTCGTCGTCGACGACGAGGCGGCGATCCGAGAGGCCCTCGAGCGCGCCCTGCGCCTCGAGGGCTTCGCGGTGCGTACGGCCTCCGGAGGAGTGGAGGCCCTGGAGGAGGTCGGGAACGAGCAGCCGGCGGTGGTGCTGCTCGACGTGACGATGCCCGACCTCGACGGGGTCCAGGTGATCAAGCGACTCCGGGCCGAGGGCAACGACGTGCCGATCTGCGTGCTGTCGGCGCGCAACGAGGTCGACGACCGCGTCCGCGGCCTTCAGTCGGGCGCCGACGACTACCTGGTAAAGCCGTTCGCCCTCGAGGAGCTCATCGCGAGGCTGCACGCGCTGCTCCGGCGCAGGCCGGAGGCGCCTACGCCGCGGACCGTCGGCGACCTCCACGTCGACCCCGTGCGCCGCATCGCCCGGCGCGGAAGTCGCGAGCTCGAGCTGACGCGACGGGAGTTCGAGCTGCTCGAGGCGTTCATCCGCCACCCGGGGATGGTGCTGAGCCGCGGCCAGCTGCTCGAGCAGGTCTGGGGCTACGACTTCGAGGTGGACACCAACGTGGTGGACGTGTTCGTCGGCTACCTGCGCCGCAAGCTCGAGGCGGACGGCGAGCCGCGCCTGATCCAGACGGTGAGGGGCGTGGGCTTCGTGTTGCGCGGATGAGGGTTCCGCGGAGCCTGCGCGCCCGGGTGGCGCTGGCGGCGGTCGCGGCGAGCGCGATCGTCGTCGTCGTGGCGGGTGCCGTGCTGTTCGCCACGGCCGGGCGCGACGAGCGCCGCGACCTCGACCGCCGCCTGGCCGGCGAGGCGCGCGGGCTGGCCGGCCCGCGCGCGCTGCTCGGCCTGCCGGGAGTTCCCGGGCCGCCCGGCACGCAGGCGGTGCCACCGCCCGCGAGCGAGGACGAGATCATCGGCAGCGGCCGAGTTGTCCGCGTCGTCCGCGGCGGCCGGACGGTGACGGAGCTCGGCAACCTGCCCGGCAACTCGCAGCTCCCGGCCCCCGAGGTGAGCGGCTTCCGGACCGTCGACCTCGACGGCCAGTCGTGGCGCGTGTTCACCGCGCTCGCCCCGCCGGGAGTCGACGCCGCCGTGCAGATAGCGGCCTCGCTCGAGCCGATCGAGCACCGTGCGCGCCGCCAGCGCCGGGCCACGGTGGTGCTGGGCCTGGCCGCGCTGGCGCTCAGCGGCGGGCTGGGCTGGGCGTTCGGCGGGATCGCGCTGAGGCCGCTGGCGCGGCTGCGGAGCGCCGCCTCCGGCGTCGGCACCGACGAGGACCT
>JBJMLJ010000363.1:0-5803 GCA_045805365.1 Thermoleophilaceae bacterium | reverse complement strand
GGTGATGTACGCCGGCCGGATCGTCGAGCAGGGCACGCTCGACGACATCTTCTACGACCCCCAGCACCCCTACACGTGGGGGCTGCTCGGGTCGATCGCGCGGGTGGACAAGCCGCGGCCGGAGCGGCTGCCCGCGATCGCCGGACTGCCGCCCTCGCTTGCCGATCGACCGGAGGGCTGCCACTTCCGCCCGCGCTGCCCGCACGAGTTCTCCGAGTGCACGAAGGTGCCGCCGCTCGAGGCTCGGCTGCCCGGGGAGCCGCAGCACCGCGACCGCTGCTGGCTCTCGGTCGAGGAGAAGCGGACGCTGCGCGAGATCGCTCCCGGGGAGATCGGGCTGCCGACGAAGGAGGGGGCGACGGCTTGACGTCCGGGAACGGGGCCGCGCCGCTGATGGAGGTGGAGCACCTCAAGCTCCACTTCCCGATCAAGGAAGGGATCATCGTCGACCGCCAGGTCGCCAGCGTGCGCGCCGTAGACGACGTGACCTTCCAGCTGCGGGAGGGGGAGACGCTCGGCCTGGTCGGCGAGTCGGGCTGCGGCAAGACGACCCTGTCGCGCGCACTGATGCGGCTGATCGACGCCACCGACGGCTCCATCCGCTTCCGCGGCGACGACATCACGCATGCGTCGCGCAAGCAACTCCAGCCGCTGCGGCGCGAGATCCAGATGGTCTTCCAGGACCCCTATGCCTCGCTCAACCCGCGCAAGCGGGCCACCCAGATCATCGGGATGCCGCTTCGCCTACACGGTGTCGACCGGGACGAGGTGGATGAGCGCGTTCGTGCGCTGCTCGACCGGGTGGGCCTCCAGCCCGAGCACCTCAACCGCTTCCCGCACGAGTTCTCCGGCGGGCAGCGGCAGCGCATCGGCGTAGCCCGGGCGCTCGCCTTGGAGCCCAAGCTGATCGTGCTCGACGAGCCGGTCTCCGCGCTCGACGTCTCGGTCCAGGCCCAGATCATCAACCTGCTCGACGACCTCCAGGACGACTTCGGGCTCACCTACCTGTTCGTGGCCCACGACCTGTCAGTCGTGCGCCACGTCTCCGACCGGATCGCGGTCATGTACCTCGGCAAGCTGATGGAGGTCTCGCCGGCCGAGGAGCTCCACACCAAGCCGATCCACCCCTACACGAACGCCCTCCTCGCGGCGGTCCCGATCCCCGATCCCGAGGAGAACCGGCGCCGCGAGCGGATCGTCGTCTCCGGCGAGCCGCCCAACCCGATCGACCCGCCGTCGGGCTGCGTCTTCCATCCCCGCTGCCCGCGCTCGACCGAGGTCTGCCGCACCGTAGAGCCGCCGCTCGCGCGCTACCCGGGCGGCCACCTGGCGGCCTGCCATCACCCGATGAACGTGACCGCCGACGAGGTTCGCGCCGCCGAACGCGACGACACGAGCCCCCGCAGCACCGGCGACGAACTGCCGGATCCGGCCGAAGCCGCAGCCTCTTAGCGCGCTAGCCCCACCTGCTCACCCTGTGCACCTCCCCCGATGGAGGAAGCAATTGCACGGGATCTTGCACATATCTGGCGCAGATCCCGGGACTATGAGACAGTTGGTACGGACCTTTTGCAGAGGTTTGGCGTGAGAAGCCGATGCAAGTCGAAGCTGGAAGCCCGCTAAATCCAGTAGGGAGGGAACCCTCATATGCCCCGTAACGGCTAGCAGCACTCGGTCGTACAGGAAGATTCTGGGGCCGCGCTCGATGAGCGCGGTCTCAGCGCTTTTTGGGGGCGAGCGCGGTACCGTCGCATTCGCGCCCGCGGCGAAATGGGATAGATGACCGAAGCGCTCGCTCTTCTCAGAACCGAACCTCGGGCACGGCTGTTCTTCGCCGTCTTTGCTCAGTCTTCCCTCGGCACAGGGGCCGCTTACCCGGCGCTCTTGGTGATCGCCTACGAGAGGTACCACTCCCCTTGGGCGATCAGCCTCATTCTGCTCGCGGACTTCGTGCCGTCGGGACTCATCGGTCCTCTGCTGGGTGCCGCCGTGGACCGCTGGCCTCGACTCTGGTGCGCAGCGACCGGAGACGTCATCCGCGCCGTGGGTTTCGTGGGGATTGCGCTTGTCAGCGGGTTTGAGGCGACGCTGGCCCTGGCTCTGTTGGCAGGCGTCGGGAAGGCGCTATTCAGGCCCGCGATATTGGCCGGGATTCCCAGCATGGTCAGACCGGATCGCTCGGCTGTGGCGACCTCCTTGTACGGCGCCCTCAACGACTTCGGGATGACGGGAGGGCCGGCGATCGCGGCCGCCGCTTTCTTGCTCGTGGGCCCCAAGGAGCTGCTCCTGGCCAACGGCGCGACATTCGTCTTGTCGGCGCTCGTCCTCGCAAGGCTCGCGCTTGGCGAGCGGGGTAGTCGGGAACCCGCGGAGCCGGGACCGTCCTTGTTCCAGCAGGCCCGGGATGGGCTGGGCATCACTCTTCGGATGCCGGGCGTCCGCGTGGTGATGTTTGCCTTTGCGGCGGGCATGTTCTTCGGCGGCGTCTTCAACGTGATTGAGCTGCCCTTCGCCACGGATGCCCTGGGGACGGGTGTGTCTGGTTACTCGGTCCTGATCACGGTCTATGGCGTCGGATTCATCAGCGGATCCTTACGCGGCGCGCGAGGAGGCCAAGCTCCTCGTCTGAAACGCATGTACCTCGCGGGGCTCTTCCTTACCGGTCTGGGCAGTCTCGCCGCCGGCGCCTCCTTCGAGCTCGCGTTCGGGATTGCGGCGTTCGCAATTGGGGGCTTCGGCAACGGGCTGGCCGTCGTCCATCAGCGCCTCCTCTTCCAGTCAGAGGTTGACTCCGGCATCCAAGGCCGACTGTTCGCCGTTGCAGATACCTTGATGGCGTGGGGGTTCGCCGCAGGGTTCGTCGCCGCTGGCGCAATGGCGGTCGCCTCCAGTCCGCGAACGGTGATGCTCGTGATCGGCGTAGGCGAGGTCACCATCGCCGCGATAGCGGCGGTCGCTCTTCGAGATCGTTGGGTTGCCGCTCCCGGCGTCCCCGCCCTTCCCGCGCCTTCCGGACAGAGTCCCAGCGGCGAGCTAGCTGATGGCGCCGGCGCGCTGGGGAAGGCTCAGGTTCGAGAGGAGGGCCCGCATCTCGTCGACGGAGCGCTGTTCTGGCTCACCCTGCTCGATGACATTGGCAAGGGACGCGACGACGTTCGGGTCGAACTGGGTCCCGGCGTTCCCGACTAGCTCGGCCATCGCCTGTTCAGTCGACATAGCCGGGCGATAGGCCCGGTCGGTGGTCATCGCGTTCCAGGCGTCGCACACGAAGACGATCCGAGCCTGAAGCGGGATCTCCTCGGCGCGGAGGCCGTCTGGGTAGCCGGTTCCGTCCCAACGCTCGTGGCACGAGCGAACAATTTCGCCCACCCGTCCGAGGAGCCCGCCCACGCGGTCGAGCATGAACTGTCCCTCGATGGTGTGGGTCTTCATGAGCTCCCACTCGTCGGGATCGAGCCCGGAGGGCTTGTTGAGGATGCCTTTCGGAATGGAAATCTTCCCGACGTCGTGAAGCAGCGCCGCAAACTCGAGTTCTTGGCGGATGTTGGGGTTGACTCCCATCTCCTCGGCTACGGCTTGAACCAGTTCGACCACCGAACGACAATGGCTAGCGGTGTAACCGTCCTCGTGCTCGACGACATCGGCGAGCAGCATCACGGTGCCTCTATAAGCCCGACTCAGCTCGAGGGTGGCCGAATAGCGCTCGACACGGTCGCGCGAGAACACCCGAAGCAGCCAAACGAGCGCGGCCATCGCTAGCAGCGTCGCCGGCTGGTCGTACGCGACAAGCGTGATCGGAATCGCGACCGCCGCCAGGACACCATCGACCTGGATTGTCGAGAGCGAAATCCGGACGAACTCGCCGAACGGGATCGGCTGCAGAAGCTTGTAGCGGATCCACCAGAAACCCGAGTCCCCGGCGACCTCAGCGCCAAAGGCGAGGCCGTAGAAGGGGATCTGATCCACGGTTGGTGTGCCGGAGGCCAACAGCGAAATCACGAGGACGGGTCCGATGACGAACCACGCTTCCCCAACGGGAAGAACCCAACGCCGGCGATCCCAGGTCCCCGTTGCTACGTCTGGCACGATCGCGAGGAGCTTTGCCGCCGGCACAAGCAGTGGCACCAAGCCGATGGGGAGCAGCAAGAGCATCGGAAAGAAGAGGAGCTGCTCGGCGCTTACGTACTCGCTCGCGACCTCGAACCGGACGCGGTGAAACACCGCATAGCCGCCGACCAAGGCAACGAGGAGAGGCCAGTCGAGGGATCGATTGGCCGGGATGACGAGCGCTAGGGTGCAGGCGACCGCGACATACAGGACCGCGGAAACCCCTACAACGAGCTGCTCGCGCGATTCCATTCGCCGCTGCCGACGCTCTCGAGCCTCGCCCACGAGTCTCTCGGCAAGGAGCATGTACACACGCATCGTCCACGTCACCCGCTTGGGACAGGGGGGTTGTGCAAAATTGCATACGTTTGCTCCCCGAAGTTCTGGGCGGGGAGGAGGGTTCGCTCAAAAAACGGCCGAATTTGCAGAGGCGAGCGGCCCTGCGTGGCGGTTGGCGGGGGCTGCGCGGTTCCCGGCCGCACGCGTCCTAGACTCCGGCACGTGAAGGCCTCCGAAATCCGCGAGCGCTACCTCGCCTTCTTCGAAGAGCGGGATCACAAGCGCATGCCGAGCGCGTCGCTGGTGCCTTCGGTCTACGACCCGACTGTCCTTCTCACCACCGCGGGAATGCAGCCCTTCAAGCCCTATTTCCGTGGCGAAGAGGAGCCGCCGTCGAAGCGGCTCACCTCCTGCCAGAAGTGCTTCCGGACGACGGACATCGAGAACGTCGGCTTGACGGCGCGGCACCTGACGTTCTTCGAGATGCTCGGCAACTTCTCCGTCGGCGACTACTTCAAGCAGGGCGCGGCCGAGTTCGCGTACGAGCTCTCGACCGAGGGCTTCGGCTTGGACCCGGAGCGGATCTGGATCACGGTCTTCGGCGGCGACGAGGACTTGAAGCTCGGTCCGGACGAGGAGGCCATCGAGTGCTGGCGTGCCATCGGGGTGCCGGACGAGCGGATCGTTCAGCTCGGCCGCGAGGACAACTTCTGGCAGTCCGGCCCGGCGGGCCCGTGCGGGCCGTGCAGCGAGCTCTATTACGACCGCGGCCCTGACTTCGGCCCGGACGAGGACCGCCCGGGTGACGACACGGAGCGGGTCCTCGAGTACTGGAACCTCGTCTTCATGCAGTACGAGCTGCACGAGGACGGCTCGCTGACGGAGCTGCCCAGCAAGAACATCGACACGGGTCTCGGAGTCGACCGGACCGCGGCGATCCTCCAGGACGTGCGATCCGTGTTTGACGCCGACCAGCTGCGGCCGCTGATCGACCTGGGAGAGGAGCTGTCCGGCAAGAGATACGACGACGACTTTCCGACGACCCGAGCGCTCAGGATCCTCGCCGACCACGGCCGGGCCGCGGCCTTCCTGCTGGCGGACGGCGTCGTCCCGTCGAACGAGGACCGCGGCTACATCCTGCGCCGCATCATGCGCCGGACGATGCAGCAGGGGCACGTCCTCGGCCTGACCGACCCCTTCCTGCCGAAGCTCTACGAGCGCGCCATCGAGGTGATGGGCGACGCCTACCCGGAGCTGAACAAGGAGCGCGCGACGATCGAGCGCTGGGCGCGGACGGAGGAGGAGCACTTCGGCCGCACGCTGGCGCAGGGCGAGAAGATGCTCTCGGAGCTGATCGCCTCCGCGAAGGAGGACGGGACCTCGTGGATCGATGCCGAGGACGCCTTCCGCCTGCACG
>JBJMLJ010000362.1:0-3004 GCA_045805365.1 Thermoleophilaceae bacterium | reverse complement strand
GGTGGAGGTGCCCGGCCCAAAGGAGCTGCTGGCGCTATCGGACGCGGTCAGGCAGAGGCTCGGCGACGCCGCGGTCGTGCTCGGCGCTCCCGCGAACGGGAAGCTCCATCTCGTTGCGAACTTCGCCGAGTCGGTCGTGCAGCACGGGTTGAAGGCGGGCGACGTCGTCCGCGTTGCCGCGCAGGCGGCGGGTGGCGGAGGCGGCGGGCGCGACACGATGGCCCAGGCCGGCGGCGGCGATCCCGAGAGGCTCCCGGAGGCGCTGGCGACCGCGCGGGTCGAGATCGAGAAGGCGCTCGAATGAGGGTCCTGGCGCTCGACCACGGCGAGGCGCGCTGCGGCTGTGCCATGTCCGATCCCACGGGAACGATCGCCACACCGCTGCCGGAGATAGAGCACCCCGACAGCCCCGCCGGGCTCGAGGCGATCGCGGACCTCGTGGGGCAGCAGGGCGTCGAACGCGTTGTCGTCGGGCTGCCGCTTACCCTCGCCGGGGATGAGGGGCAGCAGGCGGCTCGCGCGCGGGTGTTTGCCGACGCCCTCCAGCGGAGAGTTTCCGTTGAGGTGGACCTGCACGACGAGCGACTTACGACGAAGCTCGCCGAGCGGACCGGGGGAGGCGCGGGCGCCGACTCGCGCGCCGCGGCGCACCTCCTGGAGAGCTGGCTGGCCCGGGCGGCCGCGGCGGCGGAGTGACCGGCGGCCCCCCGCCGGTCCCCGGCGGGCGCACACCCGAGGAACGCGAGGCTGCCCGGCGGGCCAGGGAGGCCCGGCGCGACGGCAACTCCGACGGAGCACGGCCCCCGCGCGATTGGATGGCCGACGCGCGGCGGCTCACGGCCAACCGCCCGAACCCGCGGATACGAGGGCGGCGGATCGTGGCCCTGCTCCTGGTCGGCGGCGTGATCCTGCTCGCTGGTTGGTTCCTCGTGTCGCTGTTCCAGCCCTTCAAGGGCGACGGCGGCGGCCGCGTGCAGGTCGTGATCCCGAAGGGCTCCGGCGTGGGGGACATAGCCGACCTGCTGGAGAAGCGAGGGGTCGTGTCGAGCTCGTTCTTCTTCTCGCTCCGGGCCCACCTGTCGGGCAAGGGCGGCGACCTCAAGCCGGGTACCTACGCGCTCAAGAAGGACATGAGCAACAGCGCCGCGATCGACGCGCTCACCAAGGGCCCGCCCCCGAACATCGTCACGCTGACGATCCCGGAGGGCCGCTCGCGACGCGAGGTCGGCGCCATCGTCGGCAACTCACTCGCCGGGAGCTACCTGAGCGCCAGCCGCCGCTCCAGCGGCCTCGACCCGAGGAAGTACGGGGCGCGGCACGCCACGAGCCTCGAGGGGTTCCTCTTCCCGGCGACCTACACCTTGAAGCGGGGACGCCCGGTGAGCCTGCTCGTCGACCAGCAGCTGACCGCCTTCAGGCAGAAGTTCGGAGGGGTCGGCCTCCGCTACGCGCGCAGCAAGAACCTGACGGCCTACGACGTGCTGACGATCGCGTCGATGGTCGAGCGTGAGGCCGCGGTGGCGAAGGAGCGGCCGGTGATCGCGTCGGTGATCTACAACCGGCTGCACGCGCACATCCCGCTGGGAATCGACGCGACGATCCGCTTCGCGACGAACAACTGGACCAAGCCCTTGACGAACTCGCAGCTGCGCATCGCCTCCCCGTACAACACGCGCACCCACGCCGGCCTGCCGCCGGGGCCAATCGGCAGCCCGGGCCTGGCCTCGATCGAGGCTGCAGCCCACCCCGCCCATACGAAGTACCTCTACTACGTGGTCAAGGTCTGCGGCGGCGGCGAGCACGTCTTCTCGAGGACATACGCTCAGTTCCAGCGCGACTCGGCCCGCTACGAGAGCGAGCGAAAGAAGCGCGGCCGGTCGCCCGAGAACTGTTGAGCGCGCTCGCCGGCGTCCTCGGCTACCCGGTCGCCCACAGCCGCTCGCCGGCGATGATGAGAGCGGCATTCGCGGAACTCGGCCTCGACTGGCGCTACTTCCGCCTCCCCGTCCCGCCCGAGCTCTTCGCCGAGACCGTCAGCGGCCTGGCGGGCTCGGGCTACGTGGGCGCCAACGTGACGATCCCGCACAAGCTCGCGGCCCTCGAGCTGGCCGACGACGTCACACCGGCCGCGCGCGCGATCGGCGCGGCCAACACGCTCACGCTGAGCGACGGCCGGATCGAGGCCGACAACACCGACGCCGGCGGCATCCTCGACGCGCTCGGCGAGCCCGTCCCGGGGCGGGCCCTGGTGCTCGGTGCGGGCGGGGCCGGCCGAGCGGCGGTCTGGGCGCTGCGCGAGGCGGGCGCTGACGTCGCCGTCTGGAACCGCACGCCCGAACGGGCGGCTGGCCTCGACGCCCGCAGGTTGCAGCGGCCCGAGCCGGCCGACCTGGTGGTCAACGCTACGTCCGTCGGCATGGCCGGCGAGCGGGATACCCCGCGGCGCCTCGGGCTCGAGGACATCGAACCGCCGAAGGTCCTGGTCGACCTCGTCTACGGCGACGAACCGACCGCGCTCGTGCGCTGGGCGGCCGATCGCGGCGCCCGCGTCGTGGACGGCCGAGAGGTTCTCGTCCGGCAGGGAGCACGGAGCCTTCAACGCTGGGCGGGGGTCGAGGCGCCCGTCGAAACGATGCGGGCCGCCCTCTCAAGAGGCGTCTAGGCGCGGCTTAGAGGTTCAAGCAAAGGGCCTCCGTGCCGATATGCGGAGGGATGGCTGTCCCGCGTCCCATTCTCCTCGCTGTTCTCGGGCTCGTTCTCGTCACCGCCACGTTCATGGCCACCCGGAGCTCGGATCAAGCGAGCCACGGCCTGGCGGCGGCACCGAAACAGGCACCGAAACAGCGACACGCGTCCAAGGCGTCGAAGCCGAGCGCTCAGCGTCCTTCCGCCTCCTCGTACCCGAGCGCCCGGCGCTCCCCTTCCCGCAACGCAGCGTCGCCGCCCGCGCATCACCACAGCGAACTCGCCAAGGCCGCCGCCGTGGCGAGGGCGATAGGGCGCG
>JBJMLJ010000361.1:0-3365 GCA_045805365.1 Thermoleophilaceae bacterium | reverse complement strand
GGCGCGCCTGCGCGAGCATTACGCGGAGGGCTGGCGCGGGGTGGTGCTGCGCGAGGTCGCCGGCGGCTTGACGCTCGCCACCGACCCGGTGGCCGAGCGCGCCGCCCGCCGGCTCCTGACGCGGCCGCGCACGCCGCCGCTGACCCAGGCGCAGGCCGAGTGCCTCGCGATCGTCGCCTACCTCCAGCCGGTGTCGCGGCCGGAGATCGCCCGGATCCGAGGTGTCGCGTCCGAGTCAGCAGTCGGCACACTGCTCGAGCGCGGCATGATCGAGGAGTCGGGCCGGTCGCGCTTCGGGGCCGTTCTCTACCGGACCACGGAGCTGTTCGAGAAGCTATTCGGCCTCTCCGGGCTCGACGCCCTCCCGGACGCGGCAGGCTTCGATCCCTCGCCGGAGGAGGAGGGCGAGCTGCGCGAGCGGCTCCTCAAGGCGGGAGCCGAGCGCTCGGTCGAGTAGTGCCCGGCTGGGGCCAGCTCGTCGAGACGCTCGAGTGCTGGGAGCGCTTTCCCGGCCGGCAGCGCGTCGACTCCGGCGTCGCCCTCACCTTCGACGACGGGCCCGATCCCGACGCCACTCCTGCCGTGCTCGACGCGCTCGAGCGGCTCGACGCGCGCGCCACGTTCTTCATGGTCGGCGAGCAGCTGCTCGTGCACCACGAGCTCGGCCGCGCGGTCGCCCAGGCCGGCCATGCGGTGGGGCTGCACGGCTTCCGCCACGTCGAGCACGCCGAGCTGGACGACCCCCGTGAGGACCTGCTCCGCGGCCTCGACGCCATCGAGTCGGCGACCGGCGAGCGGCCGCGCATCTGCCGGCCGCCCTACGGCCGCTTCAGCGAGTCTTCGTTCGCCGCCTGCCGGGAGCTGGAGCTCGAGCCGGTCTACTGGTCGGCCTGGGGGATGGACTGGGAGCCGTTTCCGGCGGAGCGGATCGTCGACCTGGCCACGCGCGACCTCGAGGAGGCGGCGATTCTCCTGCTGCACGATTCGCCCCGCTACGCCCCCCGGCCGAGCGCGCGGCCGACCGCCGAGGCGCTGGAGCCGATCGTCGCCGAGCTGCGCGAGCGCGGCCTGTCGATCGTCGCCCTCGACTAGGCCGCGGCTAGCTGCTGACCGGCGAACTCCTCCGCCACGTCGCTCAGGATCTGGAGCATCGCCTCGCAGGCGGGCGAGCGGTAGGCGGTCTCGAGCCGCGCGGCCCAGATGCGGCGGACCATCGCCCCCAGCGGCAGCGGGCGGACCACGACGCCGGGGTGAACGGTGGCGAGCGCCAGCCGCGGCAGGACGGTCACGCCGACGCCGGCGGCCACGAGCGCCTGCGACGCCAGCGTGTCGTCGGCCTCGAACGCGGCCTCGACCTCGAAGCCGGCGTCCTGACAGGCGCGCTCGGTGATCTGGCGGCAGCCGTTTCGGTCGCTCGAGGCGATCCAAGACTCCTCGGCGAGATCCGCGAGGCGCACGGTCTTTCGCTCCGCCAGGTGGTGGCCCTTCGGCAGGATCACGTCGTAGGGATCCTCGAGCAGGAGCGTCACGTCGAGCTCGCCGTCGAGCATCGAGCGGATCGGCTCGTAGTCGTAGATCAGCGCCAGGTCGATGTCGCCCGCGAGCAGGTGCTCGCCGGCAGGCGCGGGCTCGGCCTCGATCATCGCCAGCTCGACGCCGGGGTGGCGCTCGCGGAAGGAGGCCACGGCGCGCGGCACGAGCGTCGCGCCCGCGCTCTGGAAGGAGGCGAGCCGCAGCCGGCCCTCGCGCAGCCCGGCGATCGCGGCGAGCTCCTCCTCGGCGTCGTCGATCCGGGCGAGGATGGCATCGGTGTGGGAGACGAGCGCCTGGCCCGCGTCGGTGAGCCGCACGCCGCGGGGGCCGCGCTCCACGAGCCGGGTCCCGGTCTCGCGCTCGAGGGCCGCCACCTGCTGGCTGACGGCCGACTGGGTGAAGCTGAGCGCCTCGGCGGCGGCTGAGAAGGAGCCCTGGTGGGCGACCTCGCGGAGCACCTTCATCCGCCTCACATCAAGCATAAGGGAACCTTATCGCCTCGCCCAGAGATCGCACTGGGGCTGATGGCGCCCGTGTGACAACATCGAGGTGGTGGGCCGCCGCTCCTGGATCCTCTTCGCGCTCCTGTCGGCCGCCTGGGGCGCGTCCTACATGTTCATCAAGATCGGCCTCGAGCACGGGCTGCCCGCGCCGGCGATCGTGTTCTGGCGAACGGCCCTGGCGGCGGCGGTGCTGATGCCGGTCGCGGTGAGGATGGGTGCGCTGGCGGACCTGCGCTCGCGGCTTGTGCCGGTCGTCGTGCTCGCCCTGGTCCAGGTGGCGGCACCGTTCCTGCTGATCACCTTCGGCGAGCGGCACATCTCCTCGTCCCTGGCCGGGATCCTCGTCGCGACCGCCCCGATCTTCACCTTCCTGCTCGCCTTCGCGATCGACCAGGAGGAGCGCACAGGCGCGATCGGCGTGCTCGGCGTGGGCGCGGGGATCGGCGGCGTAGTGCTGCTGCTGGGCGTCGATACGAGCGGCACCGCGGCCGCGCTCCTCGGCGGCCTCATGGTGGTGCTGGCGAGCCTCGGCTACGCGCTCGGCAGCTACTACCTCAAGCGCCGCTTCAAGGACACGCAGCCGGTGGGCGTGGTGGCGGCGACGATGACCGCGAGCGCCCTGCTGAGCGCGCCGTTCGCGGCGCTCGACCTGCCCGCCCACGCGCCCGGCGGCGGCGCGATCGCCGCGGTGAGCGCCCTCGGCGTCGTCGGGACGGGCATCGCCTTCGTCATGTTCTACGAGCTGATCGCCACGGTCGGTCCGGCCAAGGCCACGTTGGTCGCCTACCTGGCCCCGGGCTTCGCGGTCGTCTACGGCGTGCTCCTGCTCGGCGAGAAGTTCACGCTGGCCACGGCCGCCGGCCTGGTCCTGATCATCGTGGGGTCGTGGCTCGCCGCCGAGGGACGGCTTCCGCGGTTCCGAGCGAGGAGCGCAGCCGGGGCGCTGGCCCGGCGAGCACCGCAGCACTAATTGCCGCGCGCCGCGAGCTGGCCGCAGGCGGCGTCGATGTCCCGTCCGCGCGTTAGCCGCACCGTCGCCGCCACGCCGCGCTCCGCCAGGGCGGTTCGGAACGCCCCGATCGCCTCGCGGCTCGAGCCCTCGAAGGGCGCGTCGGTCGGGTTGTAGGGGATCAGGTTGACCTTGAAGCCGCGGCGCGGCTCGAGCAGCTCCGCCAGCGCCAGCGCCTGCTCGTAGCGGTCGTTCACGCCGGCCAGCATCAGGTACTCCACGAAGACCGGCCGCCGGCGGCGCTCCTGCCAGCGGCGGCAGGCGTCGAGCACGTCGGCGAGCGGGTAGCGCTCGTTGACCGGCATCAGCTCTGAGCGCAG
>JBJMLJ010000360.1:0-4311 GCA_045805365.1 Thermoleophilaceae bacterium | reverse complement strand
CCTCGAGGTGGGCCTGGGGCTTGCAGACGGAGACCTCCAGGTCGCCGTTGTACATCAGGAGCCGCCGGCCGCTGACGGGGTCGCCGCCCGGCCCGATCGGCCCCGTGTCGGCGAGCCGGTGCACGTGGGCGTCGGGCACCCACTCGGCGCGCAGGATGGGCACGAACTCCCCCACCCTGTCGAGCCGGCAGGGCGAGTGCAGGTGGTACAGGATCGTCTCGTTGCCCGAGAACCCCTCGTAGCCCATGACCTCCTCGACCAGCAGCTTCCGATGGCCGTTGCCGCCAGGCTGGCGGACTGCCATGTGGCGCTTGGCGGGGACCTCGCCGCGGCTCTCGTACCTCACAGGTTCCCTCTCCTCTCCTGCTCGCGCTCGATCGCCTCGAACAGCGCCCTGAAGTTGCCCTCGCCGAAGCCTCGCGAGCCGTGCCGCTCGATCAGCTCGAAGAAGACCGTGGGCCGGTCGCCGAGCGGCTTGGTGAAGATCTGCAGCAGGTAACCCTCGTCGTCGCGGTCGACCAGGATCCCGAGCCGGCGCAGGTCGGCAAGGTCCTGCTCGATCTCACCTATCCTCTCGGGCACCTCGTCGTAATACGACTCGGGGATGGCCAGGAACTCGACGCCGCGCTCGCGCAGCTCGGCGACCGTCCCGACGATGTCGCGCGTGGACAGCGCCACGTGCTGGACGCCGGCGCCGCGGTAGTACTCGAGGTACTCCTCGATCTGCGACTTGCGCTTGCCCTCGGCGGGCTCGTTGATCGGGAACTTGAGCCGGCCGCTGCCGTCGGTGACCACCTTCGACATCAGCGCGGAGTACTCGGTCGAGATCGCCTCGTCCGAGAAGTGAATGAGCTCGGTCATGCCGAAGACCCGCTCGTAGTAGTGGACCCACTCCTCCATGTGGCCGAGCTCGACGTTGCCCACCACGTGGTCGATCCCGGCAAACAGTCCCTCGGTCGGCCTCGTCCCGCGGGCCTCGTATCCCGGCAGGAACGGACCGTCGTAGCCGTCGCGCTGGACGAACAGGTGCAGCGTGTCGCCGTATGTCGCCACCGACGAGAGGCCGACCCGTCCGTGGCCGTCCTCCACCCAGTGCGGCGTGATCGCGCCGCGCGCGCCGTGTTCGACCGCGTGCCAGTAGGCGGCCTCCGCGTCCGGCACGCTCAGCGCCACCTTGTGGACGCCGTCGCCGTGGCGCTTGTGGTGCTCGCCGATCTCGTCCTCCCCCGAGAGCGTCCCTGTCAGGACGAGCCGGATCCGTCCCTGCTCGAGCACGTGGGATACGCGATCGCGCCTGCCGGTCTCGAGCCCGCTGTAGGCGGTCTCGGTGAAGCCGAAGGCGCGGGTGAAGAAGAAGGCGGCCTGGGCAGCGTTGCCGCAATACAGCTCGAGATGGTCGATCCCATGGACCGGCATTCGATCCACGTCGGTGACCGCCGCGGGCCGCGGCGCCAGCTGCTCTGTGGCCATCCTCCTCCTTCGTCCGCTTCGAGGGTAATGTTTCCCTGGTCAAAGCGACGGTTCAACGCCTGTTTGTTGCAACTGAGCTACGTTTAACGCACCTGTGGACGCCACAGACCGTAAGATCGTTACGCTGCTGCGCGAAAACGCCCGCCGATCCTTCAGGGACATCGGCAACCACGTCCACCTCTCCGCCCCCGCCGTCAAGCGCCGAGTGGACCGCCTGGAGCGGGACGGCGTGCTCCGCGGCTACGCCGCGGTGGTCGATCCGGCGGCCTTCGGCTGGCACACGGAGGCGTTCGTGGACCTCTTCTGCGATGGCCGCATGCCGGGCGAGGTGATCAAGCGCGTGGTCAAGAAGGAGCCGGCGGTGGTGTCGGCGCACACCGTCGCGGGCGAGGCGAGCGCGATGCTCCACGTCATGGCCGAGGACACCCGCGACCTCGAGCGGACCCTCGAGCGCATCAGGAAGGTCGACGGCGTCGACCGCACGGTCACCGAGGTCGTGCTCTCGACGCTGTTCCAGCGGTGAGACGCCCCTTCCCCGACGGGCAGCCGCCCTCGATCCGCGACTTCTTCGCCTTCGAGGAGCACGTCCGGACCGCTCGCGGCGGCGCCAAGGCGCCCCCGGCCTGGTACGAGATCCCCGTCTTCTACTTCTCGAACCCGGCGGCCGTCTACCGCGACGGCGACGTGGTCCCGAAGCCGGCCGACACGCGAATGCTCGACTACGAGCTCGAGCTGGCCGCGGTGATCGGCGCGGACGGAGGCATCGAGGGCTTCACGATCATGAACGACTGGTCCGCGCGCGACCTCCAGCGCAAGGAGATGACGGTGGGGCTCGGCCCGGCCAAGGGCAAGGACTTCGCGACCTCGCTCGGCCCGGAGCTCGTCTCGGCGGACGAGCTGCCGTCCGACCTCGACATGCGCGCCGTCGCGCGCGTGAACGGAGAGGTGAGGAGCGACTCGCGCACGGGCGCCATGCACTGGTCGTGGGAGCATGTGCTCGAGGCCGCCGCCCGCAACACCCCCGGCCTCCAGCCGGGCGACGTCATCGGCTCCGGCACGGTCGGCGGCGGCTGCATCCTCGAGCACGGTGACGGCCGCTGGCTCGAGCCGGGCGACGAGGTCGAGCTCGAGATCGAGGGAATCGGGAACTTGCGCAACCGGGTGGGCCCGGCCTAGGCTGGGTCGGTGCCTCGAAACGCGGCCTGGCCGCTCGCCCTGCTGGCCGCAATGGCCCTCGCCGCCCCCGCCTCGGCCGCGCCGCTCGCTGGGCAGTGGCACCTGGACGAGCCGCAGTCAAGCACGACGCACGCCGACAGCTCGGGCAACAACCTCACCGGAGCCGAGGTCGGCTCGCCAACCACGATCGGTGGCGGCCGCTTCGGCAACGCGCTGCGATTCCCGAGCGAGAACGACTACGTGAACGTCGGCAACCGGCCGCTGCTGCAACCGGCGCACGTGAGTCTGCTGGCCTGGGTTCGCTCGAGCAGCGTCCCGCCGACCGTCAAGGCCGTCGCCACCCAGGGGGAGAACGGCAGCTGCAGCTTCTCGTCCTACGCGCTCTACACCGGCGGCTCCGCGGGCGCGTCCGGCCTTCGCTTCTACATCTACAACGGTTCGACGTTCGGCACGTCCCCGGTGGCGAGCAACGCGATCTGGAACGGCGCCTGGCATCTCGTGGCCGGCACCTTCGACGGCGCGAGCGTGCGGATCTACGTCGACGGAGCCCAGGTCGGGACGGGCACCCCGACGACGGGATCGATCGCCTACGGGCTTGCGCTCGACAACAACTTCATCATCGGCGGCGGCACCGACACGGCGTGCACGGAGGACACGAGCTTCAGCGGCGACGTCGACGAGGTGCGCGTCTACAACCGCGCGCTGACCGCCGGTGAGATCGCCTGCCTCGCCTCCGGCTCCGCCACCGCGCCACCGGGCCTCGTCGGCGGCGAGTCGCCGCCGAGCTGCGGTGCGAGCGCGACGACGCCGCCGCCGCCGCCGCCGCCAAAGCCCGTCCTCGGCAGGACCGTCGTCGCCAGGCCGCTGAAGGGAAAGGTCTTCGTGAAGGTCCCGGGCTCACACCGCTTCGTCCGCCTGGGGTCGCTCAGCGGGGTGCCGGTCAAGTCCCTCATTGACACGCGCCACGGGACGGTCCGGCTGCGCAGCGCGCGCAACAGCAAGGGCAAGACCCAGTACGGCGACTTCTCCCGCGGCATCTTCCAGGTGCGCCAGTCGCGCAGGAGGAGGGCCAAGGGCCTGACGGAGCTCGTTCTCAAGGGCGGCAACTTCAGGAAGGTGTGCCGCTCGGGGGGCCGCATCGGCTCGAGCGTCGGGTCTGCCCGCGGGCGGCGCAGCCACAGGCGCTGGCGGAGGCTGAGCCATAAGGCCCGGGGCCGCTTCCGAACCCGCGGCCGCTACAGCTCGGCCACGGTGCGTGGAACCACCTGGACGGTGTCCGACCGCTGCGACGGGACGCTGACCGCGGTCCAGCGCGGCAAGGTCGTGGTCCGCGACTTCCGCAAGCACAAGAACGTCCTCGTGCGGCGCGGCAAGCTCTACCTCGCGAAGGCGCCCTAAAGCCCGCCGGCGGCTAGAGTCGTCGGCATGGTCGACTGCACGCACCTGGACCAGATCCGGGTCGACGTTCCCGAGCAGTTCGAGGGCTGCGAGGAGTGCCTCAAGATCGGCGCCCGCTGGGTCCATCTGCGGGTCTGCCGCAGCTGCGGCAAGGTCGGCTGCTGCGACTCGTCGCCCAACCGCCACGCGAGCAAGCACGTCGCCGACAGCGACCATCCGATCGTGAGCTCGCTCGAGCCGGGCGAGGACTGGTCCTACTGCTACGTG
>JBJMLJ010000359.1:0-3770 GCA_045805365.1 Thermoleophilaceae bacterium | reverse complement strand
GAGCGCGAGATCGTGAGGGCCGTCACCGAGCTGAAGCGCTTCGGCGTGGGCGGCCGCAACCTGCGCGTCTTCCGCACCTCCGCCGACCGGGAGGCAGCCCTGCTCGAGCAGATCCTGGCCCCGGCGCTTCGCTCGCGGAATCCGGAGCGGCGGAAGGAGGCGGTCGAGGCGCTCGAGAACCTCGCGGCGATCGCCTCCCATCTGAAGCACCTGCTGCTGATTCGCGACCTGCGCAAGCTGGCGAGATAGCCGCGGACCTGCAGGCGCACATCCAGGACATTCCCGGCTTTCCGAAGCCCGGGATCGTCTTCAAGGACATCACGCCGCTCTTCCTCGACGCCGAGGCGCTGGCGCACACGGTCGGAGCGATCGCCGACTACACGCGCGAGCGGGAGGCCGACTACGTCATGTCGGCCGAGGCGCGCGGCTTCGTGCTCGGCGGCGCCGTGGCCGCCGCGGCCGGCGCCGGCTTCGTCCTCGCCCGCAAGCCGGGGAAGCTGCCGCGCGAGGTCGCCTCGGTCGAGTACCAGCTCGAGTACGGCGTCGACGCGCTCGAGGTGCACGCCGACGCCGTCGCCAACGGTGCCCGCGTCCTCGTCCACGACGACCTGCTCGCCACGGGCGGAACGGCCGAGGCCCTGTGCCGGCTGGTTGAGCAGGCCGGCGGCGTCGTGGCAGGATGCGCGTTCGTGATCGAGCTCGCCTTCCTGAACGGCCGGGAGCGACTGTCCGACTACGACCTCCGCAGCCTGGTCGTATACGACTCCGAGTGACATGCCCACCGTCTCCCGGACGCGCACCCTGCGCGCCGCGCCCGACCAGATCTGGACGATCGTGACCGACCCCGAGCGGCTGCCGCAGTGGTGGCCGGGGGTGAGCAGGGTCGAAGAGGCCTCCCCCGACGCCTGGACGACGGTCCTGTCCTCGCCGCGCGGCAAGACGGTCCGCGCCGACTACACGCTCGAGGAGATCGAGGCAATGAGCGTTGTCGTGTGGCGCCAGGAGGTGGAAGAGTCGCCGTTCGAGCGGATCCTCCGCGAGGCGATCACCGAGGTGAGGCTCGAACCGGCCGGGGACGGTGTCACCAAGGTCCGGCTCACCCTTCGCCAGCGCCCGCGCGGCTTCGCCCGCTTCGGCTTCATTCAGCTCCGGCGAGCGGCCGGCAGGCAGCTCGAGGGCGCGCTGGAGGGCCTCGAGGCGCTCCTGGAGGCGAGGGGCTGACGTGCGCTGGTGGGGTTGGGGTGAGGACTCGCAGGCGACACCGCTGTCTCCCGCGGCCGCGGAGCTGCTGAGGACCGAGCTCGGCGTCTCGGGCACCGCCACACCGCCGGTCGCGCTCGAGGAGGTCCGGCTGCCCGAGCCGGGCCTGGCGCAGCCCGCCGGCGAACGGCTTGCGGCGGCGGTCGGCGCCGATCGGCTGCGGGACGACCGCGAGGCTCGGGTCGCGCACGCGGTCGGCCGGGGTTATGCCGATCTCGTGCGGATACGCTCGGGCGACGGCTCGAACGCCCCCGACGCCGTCGTCGAGCCGACGTCCGCGGAACAGGTGGTGGAGGTCCTGCGCGTGTGTGCGGACGCGGGCGTCGCGGTGGTGCCCTTCGGCGGCGGGACGAGCGTGGTCGGCGGCGTCGAGCCGCTTCGGGACGGCCACGCCGCGGTCATCTCCCTCGACCTGCGCCGTCTCGACCGCATCGTCGAGCTGGACAAGACCTCGCTGACGGCGACGCTCGAGGCCGGCCTCTTCGGCCCCGAGCTCGAGCGCCGGCTGGCCGCCGAGGGGCTGACGCTCGGCCACTTCCCGCAGTCGTTCGAGTTCTCGACGGTCGGGGGCTGGGTGGCCACGCGCTCGGCGGGACAGGCGTCGACGGGCTTCGGCAGGATCGACGAGCTCGTGGAGGGAGTCACCTGCGTCGCGCCGGCAGGGACCATCGAGACGCGCGGGCAGCCGGCGTCGGCCGCCGGGCCCTCGCTGCGGGAGCTCGTCGTCGGCTCAGAGGGCGTGCTCGGGGTGATCTGCTCGGCCACCCTGCGCGTGCGGCGCGCGCCCGAGGAGCGCCACTACGAGGGCTGGTCGTTCCGCTCGTTCGCCGACGGGGTCGCCGCGTTCCGGGTGATGGCGCAGGCCCATGCCTCGCCTGACATCGCCCGGCTCTCCGACGAGGAGGAGACCCGCCTGTCGCTGACGCTCGCCTCGAGCGGCAGCACGTCCGAGCGGCTCGGCCGCTCCTACCTGCGCCTGCGCGGCCACGAGGGCGGCTGCCTGGCGATCACCGGCTACGAGGGAGAGTCGGAGGACGTTGCCATGAGGCGACGCCGCGCCGCCGAGCTGCTGCGCGCCGGGGGCGGCCTGTACCTGGGCCAGCGGCCGGGGCGGGCATGGGTCCGCGGCCGCTACGCGGCTCCCTATCTGCGCGACGAGCTGCTCGACCGCGGGGTCCTGGTGGAGACGCTGGAGACGGCGACGTCGTGGAGTGGCCTGGAGCAGCTGCACGACGCCGTCGCGGCCGCGCTGCGCGAGTCGCTCCAGGCCCGCGGGACGCCCCCGCTCGTGATGTGCCACGTCTCCCACCTGTATCCGTCGGGCGCCTCGCTCTACTACACCTTCTTCGCCCGCGAGCAGCCCGGCGAGCAGCTCGACCAGTGGCGAGCGACCAAGAAGGCCGCCTCCGATGCGATCGTCGGCAACGGCGGCACCATCACCCACCACCACGCGGTCGGCCGCGACCACCTGCCGTGGATGCGCGCCGAGGTGGGGGAGAGCGGGATCGACCTGCTCCGCGCCGCCAAGAGCGAGCTGGACCCGGCGGGGATCATGAATCCGGGGAAGCTGATCCCCGCCGGGTCCTGAGCTCTACGAGGGCTGCAGCGCGGGTCGCAGCGCCTGCGGCTTCACCGTCAGCAGCGCCGCGACGACGCCCACAGCCGAGAAGCCCGCGCCGACCAGCAGGGCCGGGCTGAAGCGGTCGATGAACGCCTGCGGCGAGCCGTACACCCCGTGGTGGGCGAACACAGCCGCCAGCACGGCCACGCCCAGAACGCCGCCGAGCTCGCGCAGGGCGCTGTTCGTCCCCGAGGCGACGCCCGCTTCGGCCGCGGGCACCGAGCCCATGACGGCATTCGCGACGGTCGGGAAGCACATCGAGATCCCGACGCCCGCCACCGTGAGGGCCACGCCCAGCTCGACGTAGCCCATCCCGGGCTTGGCGATCACCGCCACCCAGGCCAGTCCGAGCGCCTGGAGGGCCAGGCCAATGGCCATGAAGAGCCGGTTGCCGTAGCGGTCGGCCAGGCTCCCGGCCAGCGGTGCGATCACCATCGGAGCCGCCGTCCAGGGCAGGATGCGCAGGCCTGCCTGAAACGGCGAGTTGCCGAGCGCCGTCTGCAGGAGCTGCGAGATCAGGAACAGGGCTCCGAAGAGCGCCGCGTACATGAAGAAGCTGACCGCGTTGCCGGCCACGAAGCCGCGCTCGCGGAACAGCGCCAGCGGCAGCATCGGGCTCGCCGCCCGCCGCTCCCACGCCAGGAAGACCGACAGGAGCGACGCGCCCGCCACAAGGGCCACGAGCACCTCGCCGCTGTCCCAGCCGATTGCGCTCGAGCGGACCAGGCCCCAGGTGAGCCCGAGGACGCCCGTTCCCGCCAGCACCAGCCCGATCACGTCGAGCTGCGGCCGCGGGCCGTAGCTCTCGCTGAGGCGGTTGGCGGCCAGCGGCGCGAGGACGAGGCCGATCGGCACGTTGAGCCAGAAGATCCAGTGCCAATCGATGCCG
>JBJMLJ010000358.1:0-2025 GCA_045805365.1 Thermoleophilaceae bacterium | reverse complement strand
CGATCTCGGGGGCCAGGAAGTCCGCGTACTGCTGCGGCTTGCCGAAGAGCTCCGGCACGCTGCCGAGGTCGGTGGGAGTGCCGACGATCGCCACCCGCAGCGGATAGCCCGCGGTCCGCGTCCGCTTCAACGTCGCCCGCAGTGCCTGCGCAACGGCCGCCGAGGCCTTCGGCTGGTAGGCGAAGTAGACGTCCTCGGAGATGAGGATGTCGCTGGGTGGGTCGCCGTCGGCCGACGCCGCCTGCGGGTGAGCGAACGCCAGGGCGACCGCGGCCGCCGCGATCGCCCGCCTGGCCTCAGCCGACGACACTGTGCGTCAGCAACGCGACGACCACCACGGCGGCGACGCCGGCCAGAAGCGCCACGAAGGCGAGCAGGAGGATGAGCCTGGGGTCGCGGCCGCTCATCCCTGCGCGTGGTCGACGAGGACGACGGTGAACGGCGGCTGGCCCGGGATCGACACCGAGAACGAGAGGCCCCAGCGTCCCACCATCACGAGCGACGGCACCGAGCGCTTGCCGTACGCGCCGGCGCCCTGCGGCGCGAGGCGGTAGGCCTGCCTTCCCATCTCCATGTCGAGCATGTTGAAGTCGGCCACGACCTCCGCGCCCTTCACGGGCTTGCCGCCCTTGGTGACCTTGACCGAGAAGGCGTTGGGCACGGCGGCGCGATTGGGGGTGATCCGGACGCTCAGCTTGTAGGGACCATGGCTGACGGTGCGGTCGACCGCGCCGGGTCCAACGGTGGCGGCGGCGTGCCCGATTCCGGCGAGCGCCTTGGGTGGCGGGGCGAGGCTGGAGAGGACGCCGGCGACGAAGATCGCCACCACGACGAGGCCGACCTCGCCGCCGACGAGACGCCGGAGCAGCGTGACGGTCGGCGGGCCCAGCCCGGGCCGCCCCTTGACGGCCTCGAGCCGAGGCCTCGTCCGCAGCAGGTTCACGCCGGCGAGCCCGAGGGCGACCAGCAGCACGCCGATCTTCACGATCAGCGCCTGGCCGTAACCGGTGTTCCAGAGCGACGAGAGCGTCGGCAGGCGGACGAAGGTGGCCGCGGTCCCGCTCGCGATCAGGAGCAGCACGGAACCGAAGGCCACTCGCGAGAAGCGCGGGACCACGACGACCATGCTCGCCACACGCCGCGCGCCCGCGCTGGCGGCGAGCACGGTCAGGCCGATCAGGCCACCGACCCACAGCGATCCGGCCAGCAGGTGGAGCCAGTCGAGCGAGAGCGACAGGGCGCGCGGCGAGTACTGCCCCGCGTGGCCGCCAAGACCGGGCACGAGCAGCGCGGCGCCGGCGGCGAGCAGGGCGCCCGTGATCGCGAGGATCTCGGCCACCGAGCGCTCCTCTCGCTCCGGCCTGTCGAGCAGGATCGCCACGGTCGCGGCGACGGCCCCGAGCGCCAGGATCAGCTCGAGGTCCAGGAAGCTGCGCCCGAACGAGGACGACCGCATCAGCGGCACCAGGTTGCCGAGGTCCAGCGCCGAGCGCTCCGAGAAGTTGGCGGTGGCCACGTCGACGTAGATGGGGACGACGACGAGCGCGAGCGCGAATGCGATTGCCAGCGCTCGGCTCACCCAGCGCAGCGAGACGTCCGGGACGCGCCGCGCCAGCGGGCGCACGATCACGAGCCGGAAGATGAGCAGGCCGACGCCGGCCATGACGGTGAGGAACGCCAGCCAGCGGAGGGCCAGCAGCCCGGGCGTGGCCGCCGTCTCTCGCAGCGACGGGATCGCGAACTGCGGCGCCGGACCGGGGTTGGGCCCTACCGCGAAGGTGAACGCACCCCGCACGGGGTGGCCATCCACCGAGATGACGCGCCAGAAGACGAGGTACCAGCCTCGGGCCAGCCGCTGGACCGGGACGACGAGCTGGTCCGGGTTGGACTTCGACCGCGAGGCGGGCCCGCCGGTGACCTGGGGTCCGTCGGCGTCGGTCACCGACACGAGCGCGAACTTCGGCTCCACCGCCTCGCTGTAGGTGAGGCGGACGACGGCGGGCGAGCCGTTGACTGTCCCGCTGG
>JBJMLJ010000357.1:0-3550 GCA_045805365.1 Thermoleophilaceae bacterium | reverse complement strand
CGGTCTGGAACCAGCGGGGTAGCTTGGGGCCCGGAGGGAGGTTGCCGTCTAGCACTGGACCGGACCATGGTAGTCCGGTGGCGGTGGGTGGCTCTTGCACTCGGGCGAGTTCTGGATGATCTGCTGTCCCTGCGGGCTGTCGACCGACGGGGTGCCCGACGTCGAGCCGGAGCCGGTGCCGCCCGTCGTGCCGGTGGAGCCGGTCGTCTGGCCGGTGGTCGTCCCGGTGGTCGAGGTCGTCTGGCCGGACGCCGACTGCTGGCCAGCCTCGAGGCCCTTCTTCTCCCCCGCCGCGCTGCCGAGCTCACGGCCGCGGCGCTTACCCGCGGTGTAGCCGTCCTTGTGGCCCTTGTCGTAGGCGTCGCGCTTGGCCGACCGCGCGGCCTGCGTCCTGGCCGACTCGCGCGCGGCGTTGGCGTCCGCGCTGGAGGAGGCGGTGAGCTTGCCGATCCCGAAGCCGGCCAGAGCCATGATCAGCGTGCCGGCCACGATGGCGGCGGTGATCCTCACTGGCCGCCCGCCTCGTTGTAGGCGGTCTTGTAGGCGCTCTTGTAGGTCTGCTTGTAGCCGGCCTTCTTCCCTTCCTTGTAGCCGGCGTTGTAGCCGTCGCGGCGCGCGGCGGCCGTGCTCTCGTGCGTGCCCTGCGTGGTGCCGGCCTGGCGCGCGGCGTCGACGTCCTCGCCGCCCGCCTGCCCGATGAAGTAGCCGCCGAGCGCGGCGGTTATGCCGAGGCCGATCGCAACCGCGAGCGCGGCGCGGCGCCGCCGGGCCACCTCGGCGGAGGCCGGCCCCAGCACCATCGTCGCCGCCCGGTCCTCCGGCGGCTGCGCCCCGTGCGGTATCCCGCTCATGGCCCGGGCATGGTCGCAGCCGCGCCCGTCAGATGCCTGAACAGGCACGCGTCAGGGGATAGAACTAGGCCGTGAGCGAGCGCACGCAGGTCGCAATCGTCGGCGCGGGCCCCGCAGGCCTGGTCCTCGGCCACCTGCTGCACCTCCGCGGTATCGACTCCGTGATCCTCGAGGACCGCGACCGCGACTACGTGGAGAAGCGCATCCGGGCCGGCGTGCTGGAGCAAGGCACGGTGGACCTGCTGATCGAGACGGGCGTGGGCGAGCGTTTGAAGCAGGAGGGGCTCGTCCACCACGGGATCGAACTGCGCTTCGGCGGCAAGGGCCACCGCATCCCCTTCGACGAGCTCACAGGCGGTAAGGGCATCACGATCTACGGTCAGCAGGAGGTCGTCAAGGACCTGATCGCCGCGCGGCTCGAGACCGGCCGGCCGCTGCTGTTCGGGGTCTCGGATGTGCGCCCGGAGGGGATCGAGGGCGAGCGGCCCACTCTGCGCTTCCGTCACTCGGGCGAGGAGCACGAGCTCACCTGCGACTTCATCGCCGGCTGCGACGGCTTCCATGGCGTCTGCCGCGACGCCGTGCCGGACGCCGTCCTCACCCGTCACGAGCACGTCTACCCCTTCGCCTGGCTGGGCATCCTGGCCGAGGTGGCTCCGTCGAGCGAGGAGCTCATCTACTGCCACAGCGATCGGGGGTTCGCGCTCCACAGCATGCGCTCCCCCGAGCTGACCCGTCTCTACCTCCAGTGCGAGCCGGAAGACCCGATCGACGACTGGCCGGACGAGCGGATCTGGCAGGAGCTGCATGCCCGCTTCGAGAGTCCCGGCTGGGCGCTGGCGGAGGGCCCGATCATCGAGAAGGGCATCACGCCCCTGCGCAGCTTCGTGGCCGAGCCGATGCAGCACGGCCGGCTACTCCTGGCCGGCGATGCCGTCCACATCGTCCCCGCCACGGGCGCGAAGGGGCTCAACCTGGCGGTGGCCGACGTGCGAGTCCTCGCGGAGGCGCTCGAGCGCTGGTTCGAGGCGGAGGACGGCTCGCTTCTTGACTCCTATTCCGAGCGCTGCCTCGCGCGGGTGTGGCACGCGCAGTACTTCGCCTGGTGGATGACTGAAATGCTCCACCGTATGCCTGGCGACGAGAGCGGCTTCCGAGCAAGGCTCCAGCGCGCGCAGCTCGAGCACGTCGTCTCCTCGGCGGCAGCGGCGACGGCGCTGGCGGAGAACTACGTGGGGGCCGGCTGATGGCCGGGGACGTCTACATAGTCGACGCGGTCCGCACCCGGACGGGCAGGTACGGCGGCGCGCTCGCGGGGGTGCGCCCCGACGACCTCGCCGCCACCGTGCTGCGCGCCCTCGCCGAGCGCAACCCGGGCCTCGACCTCGAGCGGATCGACGACGTCTACTTCGGCAACGCGAACGGCGCCGGCGAGGAGAACCGGGACGTGGCCCGGATGGCGGTCCTGCTCGCCGACTTCCCCACGAGCGTCCCCGGCGCGACCGTGAACCGGCTCTGCGGCTCGGGGCTCGAGGCGACGATCGAGGCCAACCGCGCGATCGCGGTCGGCGACGCGTCGATCTGCATCTCCGGCGGCGTCGAGTCGATGAGCCGCGCGCCGTGGGTGGTGCTGAAGCCGGAGAAGGCATACGCCCGGGCGGACCAGACGCTCGTCTCGACCACGCTCGGCTGGCGCCTCGTCAATCCCGAGATGCCGGAGGAGTGGACGCTCTCGAACGGGGAGAGCGCCGAGATACTGGCCGAGCGCTACGAGATCCCGCGGGTCGCGCAGGACCAGTTCGCGCTGAGGAGCCACCAGCGTGCCGCCGCCGCGTGGGATCGCGGCGACTACGCGGACGAGACCATCGACGTGCCGGACGTGGAGCTCGCGCGCGACGAGCCGATCCGAGCGGACGCCTCGCTCGAGGCGCTGAGCAAGCTGAAGCCTGTGTTCCGCAAGGACGGGTCGGTGACCGCCGGCAACTCCTCCCCGCTCAACGACGGCGCCGCGGCGCTGTTGCTCGCCGACGACGACGGCGTCAAGGCGATCGGCCAGGAGCCGATCGCCCGAATCGTCTCGCGCGGGCTCCACGGCGTCGATCCGCCGATCTTCGGCATCGCCCCGGTGGAGGCGTCGAACCAGGCGCTGGAGCGGGCCGGCATCGGCTGGGAGGACCTCGAGGTCGCCGAGCTCAACGAGGCCTTCGCCGCCCAGGCCCTCGCCTGCCTATCGCAATGGCCCGACCTCGACCCGGAGCGCCTCAACGTGAACGGCGGCGCGGTCGCGCTCGGCCACCCGATCGGCTGCTCCGGCGCGCGCGTGCTCACCACGCTCGTGCACGAGCTGAAGCGCCGCGGCGGCGGCTACGGGCTGGCCACCCTCTGCATCGGCGTGGGCCAGGGGATCGCCATGGTGGTCGAGGCGTGATCGGCTATCGCCGCGAGAACGCCGACCCTCCCTACCTCTGGCCCGACTATGTGGCCACGAGGACGCGGGCGCCCAAGCGACCGCTGATCCCGCTCGCCCACACGCTCAGCGAGGTGACGGGCCCGGTCTACGGCCACGAGCGCGTGGGCGAGCTCGATCACGACCTGACCCGCCAGTTCGAGGGCGAGCCGCTCGGCGAGCGGATCATCCTCCACGGCCGCCTGCTGGACGGCGACGGCCGGCCGGTCCGGCGTTCACTCATCGAGATCTG
>JBJMLJ010000356.1:0-3889 GCA_045805365.1 Thermoleophilaceae bacterium | reverse complement strand
CCCCCGCGTCCCGCCGGCGTTCCTCCCGCTGTCGCGGTCAACTGGCGCGCCGCCGCTTCGCGGCGGCCGCCGGCGGGGCGCAAATGTCAGGAGGGGGTTTGTCACGCGGAGGATGTTGGCCCAAGTCATGGGCGCCTCCCAGGGACCGGCGGTGGGAGATCAGGCAGGGCTGATTCGACCAGCAGTCCATGAGCCCGACGTAAAAATCCTGGGACCGTCAGGCGCCCAGGCGGCGCCGCTTGAGGGCCGCCTCCATCCGCTCGACCGCCGCCTCGAGCGCGGCGAGGGCCTCCTCGGCGAGGTCGCCGCGCAGGGCGGCGTTCGCCGCATCGCCCACCGGTCCGCGCTGGTCGGCGAGGTCGGTGCCGGGCAGCTCCGCCAGCAGGGCCTCGAGCGCCACCCGGGCCTGTAGCGCCGCCTCGCGCGGCCGTCCGGCGTCGAGGTCCGCCCGGGCCCGCAGCACCAGTGCCTCGCAGGCGAGTACCTCCTCCCGGCCGCCGACGATTGCCGCGAAGCGCTCGTCCGGCGCCTCCATCGAGCGCTTCGCCCTGGCGCGCGCCTCGCCGGGGAGCTCCCAGGCCGCGGCGAAGCGGCCGTCGGCCACCTGCTCGCCGGCGCCAAAGCCGATCCTCACGGCGAGCGTCTTCTCGGGCGAGGGCTCCGGCACGTGGGGGTCGGCGGCGGCGACGCGCTGGGCGTGGAGCGCGCGGCCGAGCCGCCGCTTGGCGCCCGCAAGCTCGGCGTCCGCGCGGTCGCCGTCGCGGCGGAGCTCGTCCAGCCAGGCCTCCGCCTCCTCGCGCGAGCCGAACGGCTCCGGCCGGATGACCGTCGCACGCGAGGTGGGGACCGGTTCCGGCTCCGCCTCCTCGACGGCTCGGCCGCGTCGCCCCTTCAGGAGGCGCCGCTCCGGCGCGCCGAGCGTCCTCAGGACGAGGACGGCGTCCGGGTCGCCGGCCGCCTGCTCGCGAAGCAGGTAGCGCCCGTCGGGCGGACCCAGCAGGAACCCGAACTCGAGCTGGACGAAGCCGAAGAGATCTGCCGTGGCGCTACTCGCCCTGGTGGGCCGAACTCGCCCGGCGCGGCAGTGGCTTGACCGGGACCGCGTACCTGGACGGCTTGGTGGGCACGACCGGGTTGTCGATCCTGCGGAGCCGGTCGATCAGGTCGGACCACTGGCCGGGCTTGAGCACGACCAGGGCCTCCTTGCCGAGCTTCTTGTTGTCGCCGAACAGCGGGTGGAAGCCCACGTGGACGTGGTCGGCGTGGTCGGGCAGCGCCATCGTGTTGGCGCCGAGGTCGAGCAGGGAGATGATCTGGTGCGGCTGCATCGTCCCCTGGAGCCGCATGAGCATCCTCACCGTCTGCTCTGCGATCCCGCCGCGGTCCTGGTGGCCGAGTATCGGGATGCCGTTGATCCGGGAGATGTCGACGGCGTTGCCGGAGACGTGCTCCGAGACGTTGCCCGAGGTCGTCAGGAGGCTGTGGCCCGACTTGAGGCAGGACACGGTCGGCTTGAGCCCGGACTCGGCGAGGTACTCGAGCACGGCCAGCACGCGGCGGTCGATCTGGTGGGTGCGGATGTCGTTCTGGCCGGCGGGGTAGATGTCGATGCGCGGGTCGTGCAGAACCCGCTTCTCCAGGAGAGGCTTCGGCAGGAGCAGCACCTGGCCGATCGAGAGGCCGCCGTCGCCGCCGTAGAGCGCGTTCTTGCCGTCGGCGCGGTAGATGGCCGTCGCCTCGAGCAGCTTCCAGCCGTCGAGGATCGGCTTCGGGTCGATCCGCGGGGCGCCCTTGCCCGCCGGCCTGATCTCGAAGTACAGATGCGGCGCCTTGCGCGGGTCGGTCTTGCCGATCCGCCCCAGCACGGTCCCGCCGATCACCTGTGAGCCGACCTTGAGCCGGCGCAGGGTCACGTCCTTCGAGCCGAGCCCGTAGGGCCGGGAGAAGTAGTTCTTGAAGTCGCTGTAGCGGCCCTTCTTCGCCTTCTTGTCGAGCACCTGCTCGAGGCCGCCGTTCTCGCGCGCTCCCGCCATGCCGGGATGGGCGAACAGCCGCTCCTTCACCGGCAGCGAGGCCTGCGGCGTTGCGGCGCGCCGGCGCGCCGGCTTGCGCTTCGGCGCGCTCCGGGTGTCCTGCACCTGGCGGCCGGCCGAGGCAGGCTGGGTCGGCGCGGGCTCGTGGTTGGCCTTGACGGGCTTGACCTTGCGGATGGCGTTGCCCGCCTCCGCCTTCGGCACCGGGTAGTAGCGCGCGACCGAGCCGAGGTGGCCGTACGTGTAGCGGTTCCCGTAGACGTCCTGGAGGACCACGTAGCGGCCAAGCCGGGCCGAGGTGCCGATCCGCTTGATGACCCCGTCGTTCGTCGCCACCGCGGGGGCACCGCGGCTCGTGAAGATGTCGATGCCGTGCCGCTGGTCGTTCGAGTTGACGACCTGGGCGGCGTTCTGGCCGGCCTTGATGCGCTTCTGCGCCTTCTGCTCGGCGAGGTCGTCCGCGTAGCGGGCGTGGGCGTAGACGGGGAAGTGGCCTTCGGTGAGCCCGGTCAGCGAGCCGATCAGGTCGGCCGGGACGCCGGCGATCAGCCGGGCGCGGAGCATTACCGAGTCGACGTACCAGTTGGCGTGGTTGTAGGCGAAGATCGCGCGCCTGACGCTCTTCTCGTAGCCCGCCGCCTTCAAGTAGCGCGCCGCGGCGAAGATCGCGTCGACCGGGTTGTAGGGGTCCTTGCGCTTGTCCTTGTTGCCGTCGACGCCCCAGGTCTTCCAGGTGGAGGGCATGAACTGCATCCAACCCACCGCCCCCGCCGTCGACACGTTCAGGTTGCGGCCGTAGTCGGTCTCGATCTCGTTGATCGCGGCGAGGATCTCCCAGCGGACGCCGTACTGGATCCCCGCGGCCTGGTAGATCGGCAGCAGGAACGGCGGCACCCGGAACTTCCGGATCACGAAGTTCGGCACGCCCGACCGCGTGGACGGACCCGGCAGCGCATCCACGAACCCGGGGTTGCTCGGCGTGGGCACTCCGTCCGGCCGGCGGAGCGCGTTGGAGTGCCGGTGGTGGTGACGCTGAACCTCTGGTTTAGCTGTAACCCCGCCGGTGTCGGTCAGGTCCTTCTTCGTCTTGTGGCGCGCCTTCTTCTTGGTCGTCTTCTTGCCGTGGCTGCTCGGCTGCTTGTGGCCGCCGTGCGAGTGCGGCGCCGGCGCGGTGGTCGTGGGCGGCGGTGTGGACGGCGCGGTGGTCGTGGGCGTGCCCGGCGTCACCGGCGTGCCGGGGAGGTGGATGTCGTTCAGCGGGGTGCCCGGCGGAACGTCCACCGTCACCGGGACGACCTGGCCCGTTACGAGCTTCACGTAGATCGTCCGCTTCTCGGCCGAGGCCGGGATGGTGAATGCCGTCAGCATCGCTACCACGAGTACGCCGACGGAAAGCAGGATGTGAAGGAGCCTCGACTTCATCCTTGCTGTGCCCAGATCCTCCCTCGAGGCCCCTTTTGGAGCCGAATTGGACGCGGGCAAGCTATCAGAACCACCTGCCGCGCAGGGAACGCTACTTGAGGGATTTCCAGGGCGCAACGGGGAACCGTTCGGTACCGCCAGACCGTTCTTGGGGGCGGGGTCGCGCGCACGCGCGTGGGAGGCTTAACTCCCCACTCTAGGGTAGGGTCAAACGCGGCGGGAAATGGGCGCTTCGCGCCGGAGTCACGAGCTGGGAGCACTAGGAGCTAGGGCTCAGGCTCAACTCAAGCCTGAGCCCCGCCGCTCGGCGCCGCGGCGTGGCCGTTGCTCCGCTAGGCTGCCGCGCTCATGGAGCGCGAGCCTGAGGAGAAGTTCGTCGAGCGCCTTTCCCGGCAGGGAGAGGAGGCCCTCGGCAGGATCGCCGAGGAGCTGAT
>JBJMLJ010000355.1:0-11589 GCA_045805365.1 Thermoleophilaceae bacterium | reverse complement strand
GCGGGTGTCGCCGTAGAGGCGCTCCAGCTCGAGCGGCAGAGCCAGCTCGAGCGGCGCGCGCTTGTCCGATTCGGTCACGATTCGTGCCTCTTGGGTGAGGACCGCGGGGAGCCGCTCCGACAGCGGGCCCGCCACGCGGAAGGCGGAATCATATGGCGGGTCGAGGAATACGAGGTCATAGGGTCCGGTGACCGACGCGAGGAAGCGGAGCGCGTCCTGGCGCCGGACCTCCGCTTCGGCGCCGACCGACTCGAGGTTCCGGCGGAGCGTGGCGGCCGCCCGCTGGTCGCGCTCGACGAAGGTGGCGGACGCCGCTCCGCGCGAAAGGGCCTCGATCCCTAGGGCCCCCGAGCCGGCATAGAGGTCGAGCACCCGCGCGCCGGAGACGTCGCCCAGCAGCGAGAACAGAGCCTCGCGCACGCGGTCCGCCGTGGGCCTTGTGCGGGTCCCCCGCGGTGCCTGGAGCCGGCGGCCCTTGAAGGCGCCGGCGACCACCCTCATTCCGGCTTGTGGCAGACCGCCTCGACGTTGTTGCCGTCGGGGTCGAGCACGAAGGCGCCGTAGTAGTTGGGGTGGTAGATCTCGCGGACGCCAGGACCGCCGTTGTCCGTGCCCCCGGCCTCGAGCGCGGCCGCGTGGAAGGCGTCGACCATCTCGCGGTCCTTGGCGGTGAACGCGACGTGCACGCCGGTCGACGGCCCCTCGTCGCGCTTGCCGATCCAGAAGAAGGGGAATTCGCCGCCGAAGCCGCAGATCACGGGCGCGGGCTCCATCAGCACCTTCATGCCGAGCGGCGCGAGGGCCCTCTCGTAGAACGCCTTGCTGCGCCCGAAGTCGGTGACGTCGAGGCCCATGTGATCGATCCGCATGCTCGAACGGTATGTCGAAAGCGCCAAGCGCGCTCCGACATTGCGATAAAGGAGGCACGATGACCGAGCACAAGGTAGGCACGCGTGAGGAGTGGCTGGAGGCGCGAAACGCGCTGCTGGAGCGGGAGAAGGAGCTCACGCGCCGGAACGACGAGCTGGCCCGCGAGCGGCTGGAGCTGCCCTGGGTTCCGGTCGATAAGGAGTACGCCTTCGAGACCGACGAGGGAACGAAGACGCTGGCCGAGCTCTTCGACGGCCGCTCGCAGCTGCTCGTCTACCACTTCATGTTCGGGCCGGACTATGAGGCCGGCTGCACGGTCTGCTCGTCTGCTGCCGACACCTTCGACGGCGCCGTCCCGCACCTGAACGCCAAGGACGTGACGTTCCTGTGCATCTCCCGCGCGCCGCTCGAGAAGCTCCGGGCCTACAAGGAGCGCATGGGCTGGAGCTTCCCCTGGGTGTCGTCGGCGTCAACCGACTTCAACTTCGACTTCCAGGTCTCGGCGCCGAAGGAACAGGTGGCGCCGATGCTCGAGGCCGGCGTGCCGCCCGTCCTCGCCCAGGTGGCGGCCGACTGCGGCACCGATCCCGCGGGCTACCTGACCGAGCGGCAGGCGCTCGGCGCCTTCGCCCTGGACGGGGGCGTCGTCTACCAGACCTACTCCGCCGACGCCCGCGGCGCCGAGATCCTGATGGGCTTCTATCCGCTGCTCGACCGCGCGCCGCTCGGGCGGAACGAGGGTGGCTCGGACGACCTCTGGATCCGCCGCCACGACGAGTACTAGCGGCCGTGTGAGGCTAGGCCGGGATTGGCTCCAGCTCGGAGCCGAAGCGCGCGTCCACCGCGCCGCGAAGGAGCGGGTCGTCCAGGTCGGCCAGCTCGTCGGCGCGCCGGCGGGCGCGCTCGAGGAGCTCGGCGTCGTCGGGCAGCCGGGCGACGCGGAACTCCGGCAGGCCGTGCTGGCGGGTGCCGAGGATCTCGCCCGCTCCCCGGATCTCCAGGTCGATCTCGGCGAGCCGGAAGCCGTCCGACTCGCGGGCGATCGCCTCGAGCCGGGGCAGCTTCGGATCGCCGAAGAGGATGCAGACCGACTGATGCGGGCCGCGGCCTACCCGGCCGCGCAGCTGGTGGAGCTGCGACAGGCCGTAGCGCTCCGCGGCCTCGATCAGCATCACCGACGCGTTGGGCACGTCGATGCCGACCTCGATGACGCTGGTCGCGACGAGCACGTCGGCCTCGCCGGCGGCGAACGCCTCCATCGCCTTCTGCTTCTCCGAGTGCGGAAGCTGGCCGTGGATCAGCGCGACGCGAAGGTCGCTGAACTCGGTCTCGCGCAGGCGCTCGAACTCCGCCGTGGCCGCCTTGGCCTGGAGCGTCTCCGACTCCTCGACGAGCGGGCAGACGACGAAGCACTGCCTGCCCTTGGCGATCTCCTCGCGGATGCGCTCGTAGGCGCGCTTCCTTGCCTTGGAGCCATCCACGACGTGCGTCTTGACCGGCCGCCGCCCGGCCGGGAGCTCGCGCAGGACGGTCGCGTCGAGGTCGCCGTAGGCGGTGAGGGCCAGGGTCCGCGGGATGGGCGTGGCGGTGAGGTGGAGCGCGTGCGGGACGAGGTCGTCCGGCGCCTTGGCGTCCAGCGCAGCTCGCTGGCGCACGCCGAAGCGATGCTGCTCGTCGACCACGCATACGGCCAGGTCGCGGAACTCCACCGCCTCCTCGATCAGGGCGTGGGTGCCGACCACGAGCGACAGCTCGCCGGTAGCGAGCCGCGCCAGCAGGTCGCGGCGGCGGGCGGCGCTGGTCGAGCCGGTCAGGAGCTCGATCGGCACGAGGCCGCCGAGCAGCCGGTCGAGCGTCGCCAGATGCTGCTCGGCGAGCGTCTCGGTGGGCGCCATCAGCGCCGCCTGGCGGTCGCTCTCCGCTGCGCGCAGCATCGCGGCGAGCGCGACGACGGTCTTCCCGGAGCCGACCTCTCCCATCAGGAGTCGCTGCATCGGGCGCGACACCTGGAGGTCGCGGTCGACGTCCGCCACTGCCGCGCGCTGGTCGCCGGTCAGCTCGAAGGGCAGCGAGCGGAGCCAGGGATCAACGAGCTGGCCTGTTGGCTCCAGCGCCGCGGCGCCGCGACCCTCGCGCCGCGCCCGGCGCCGCCCCGAGACGGCCAGCTGGAGCAGGAAGAGCTCCTCGAAGGCGAGCCGCTCGCGGGCGCCGCTGTCCTCGGAGTCGTCGTCCGGGAAGTGGATCGCCGCGACCGCGGCCGAGCGGTCGGCCAGAGCCTCGCTCGTCCGCACCTCGGCGGGCAGCGGCTCGACCACGTGGCGAATGCGACCGTAGGCGTCCCATACGAGCTTCCGCAGCGCCTGCGGCTTGATCCCCTCGGTGGCCGGGTAGAGCGGCACGCGCCCGCTCCCGGACGCCGGCGCCTCCGAGGCGGAGAGCAGCTCGTGCTCCTTGACCCAGAACTGGTTGCGCTCCTTTCGCTGGCCGTAGAGAAGGAGCTGGGTGCCGGGCCCGAGGTCCTTGGCCAGCCAGGGTTGGTTGAACCAGACGGCGACCATCGGCCCGCTCTCATCGGCCACCCGCGCTTCCACCCGCTTCCGGCGCCGGTCGCGCATGGGTCGGACGGAGACGCTCCGGACCACCACCGCGACCGTGGCCTCATCGCCGGGCCCGAGCTCGGCGACGGTGCGGAGGTCGCCCTCGCGGTGCTCGCGCGGGAAGTGCTCCAGCAGGTCGCCGTAGGTCTCGATCCCGAGCGCCTCGAGCGCCTTGGCCTGGCGGCTCCCCAGCTCGATCGGCTCCGCCAGGACGCTCGGCCGCGGAATCGAGCGCAGCGGCGCGTCGCGGAGCTGGTCCGCGCTCAGCTCGTCGCTGCTGGCGAAGGCGGTGGCGATGGTCTGGTGATAGCCCGTCGAGCGGACGCTACTCAGCGGCGAGCAGCCACCACCAGGCCGGCTGGCCGCCCTCGTGGTAGTCCAGCTCCACGCCCTGGGGCACCGCCTGCTCGACCGCCTCCCGCGGCCGCGGCCGCTCGGAGCCCGCGATGCAGGTCAGGAGCTCGGCGCCTTCCGCGACGCGCGCGACCGTTGCCTCGAGGGTCTCCCCCGGATCGCCCCAGGCAACCAGCTCGCCGTCCAGATAGCCGACGGCGTCGCCCTCCTTGAAGCGGCCCTGGACGTCGTCGCGCGCGGCCGCCGCGACGCCGCCGAGCCTGAGCCCGCCGGCGGCCTCGCCGACCGTCCTGGCGTTCTCCGCGGCGGAGCGGCCGGGATCGAAGGCGAGCAGCGCGGCGAGCCCCTCCTGCTGGGCGGTGGTCGGGACGACGCGCGCCGGGCGCTCGGACAGCTCGGCGGCGCGCTCCGCGGCGAGGATGACGTTCGGGCTGTTGGGCAGCACCAGCACCTCGGAGGCATGGACGTCGTGGATTCCCGCGAGCAGCTCGTAGGTCGAGGGATTCATCGTCGCCCCGCCGTCGACCACGAACACGCCGAGCTCCTCGTAGAGCTGGCGCAGGCCCTCGCCGCTGGCCACGGCGACGACCCCGCAGGCGGTGTCCGTCTCGCGGGCCCCGTCGCCCGACAGACGCTCGGCGCGGTCGGCCACCTGCTCGCGCATGTCCGCGACGTCGAGCCGCGACACCTCGCCGACGGCCTCGAACAGGGCGATCGCCTGCTCGGGCTCGTCGGTGTGGACGTGCACGCGCAGCGTCTGCGGGTCGCCGACGACGAGCACGGAGTCGCCGAGCTCCTCGAGCCGCGGGACGAACGAGCCGGCCTCGAGCTCCCGGCCCGTGACAGCGAAGTTCGTGCAGAAGCGGTAGCTCGAGGACTCGTGCTCCGGCAGGTGCAGCGGCCGCTCCTGGTGCTCCAGCTCCGGGCGCTCCTTGCCCCGCAGGGCCGCCACGCAGCCGGCGACGATCACGGTGAGCCCGTAGGCACCCGCATCGACCACGCCGGCCTCCCTCAGCACCGCGAGCTGCTCCGGACCCCGCTCGACAGCCTCCTTGGCCGCCTCGAGCGCGTTCTCCAGCACCTCGGCGAGCAGCTCGTCCTGCTCGTCGGAGGTCGCCTCCGGGCCGAGGCGCTGGGTGTCCATGTGGGCGAGGTCGTGCGCGACCCGCCGCGCCATCGCGCGAACGGCGGAGAGCATCGTGCCCTCCGCGGGGTCGCGGACGGAGGCATAGGCCGCGTCGGCGGCGCGTGCGAAGGCGGCGGAGACGAGCACCGGATCGACCAGCTCGCCGTGGCGCGAGGCGAGCTCCTCGGCCGCCCCGCGGACGATCTGCGACAGGATCACGCCGCTGTTCCCGCGAGCGCCGAGCAGCGCCGAGCGGGCGACCGCGGCCACGAGCTCGTCGCGGCCGATCACGTCCAGCGGTTGGCCGTTCATGCGGTCGAGCTCGCGGAGCACGGCGCGCATGGTCATCGCCATGTTGTCGCCCGTGTCGCCGTCGGCTACCGGAAAGACGTTGAGGTCGTTGACCTCGGAGCGGCGGCGCTCGAGTTCGTCGAGGGCTACGGCGACGACCCTGCGAAACCGGACCAGGCTGTCGTCGGGCACAGAGGGTTTCTACACGTTTGGAGGGACTACGTTTCGCCCAGGGCTATGCGGCCTTGAGCACCTTGCCGCTCTTGAGGCAGCGCGTGCAGACGTATTCGCGGCGCGGCGCACCGTTCACGTCGATGCGGACCTTCTGCAGGTTCGGGTTGAAGCGCCGCCTGGTGGCCACCATCGAGTGGCTGCGGCTATTCCCGAACGCCGGGCCCTTTCCACACGCGTAACAGACCTTCGCCATCGCCCGCAGAGGCTAGCGGAGCACTTCGCGAAAGGCGGTCAGCGCCCGCTCGATCCCGTCGCGGTCGACGTCGAGGTGGGTGACCAGGCGGATCCGCTCCGGGCCGGGCGCCTGCGCGTGGACGCCGGCATCCATGAGCCTGCCCAGCGTCTCCTCCGCACCCGGAACGCGCACCATCACGATGTTCGTCTCGACCGGCTCGACGTCGAGGCCGGCGTCGGCGAGGCCGTCGGCCAGCAGCCGCGCGTTCTCGTGATCGTCGGCCAGCCGCTCGACGTGGTTGTCGAGCGCGTACATGCAGGCGGCGGCGAGGACCCCGGCCTGGCGCAGCGAGCCGCCGAGCATCTGCTTCCAGCGCCAGGCCTCGTCGATGAGATCGCGCGACCCGCAGAGCACCGCCCCGACGGGGGCGCCCAGGCCCTTGGTGAAGTCGAGCCAGGCCGTGTCGAACCCGGACGCCCAGTCCGCGGCACGGACGCCGCTGGCGACCGCCGCGTTCATCAGGCGGGCGCCGTCGAGGTGGGCCCTGAGCTCGTGCTCGCGCGCGACCTCGAGCACCGCCTGGACGGTCTCCAGCGGCCAGACGCGGCCGCCGCCGATGTTGGTCGACTGCTCCACCGAGACCAGCCGGCTGCGCGGCGCATAGCGATCGCCGGTGGGCCGGATGGCGGCCCGGAGCTGCTCGGCGCTGAAGATGCCGCCCTCCCCGTCCAGCTGGCGCGTCATTGCGTGGGAGATCTGGCCGGGGCTTCCCGCCTCGTAGTTCACCGGGTGGGAGGTCTTGTGGAGGATCGCCTCGTCGCCGCCGGGCCGCAGGTGAAGCCGGAAGCCGATGAGGTTGCACATCGTGCCGCTGGGCAGGAAGAGCCCCGCCTCGTGGCCAAGGAGCCCGGCCACGCGCTCCTGCAGCGCGTTGACCGTCGGATCGAGGAAGCGCTGCTCGTCGCCCACCTCCGCGTCCGCCATCGCCCGCCGCATCCCGGGCGTCGGACGGGTCTGTGTGTCGCTGTAGAGGTTGACCGGCTCCACGAGGGCCTAGAGCGACCGGCGTAGCTCCGCCATCCGCAGCACGGCTCGGGCGGCGTCCTCGCCCTGGTGGCGCTTCTCGCCGAGCCGCGCGAGCGCCTGCTCCATCGTGTCGACCGTCAGGACGCCGAACGCGCAGGGGACGCCGGTGTCCAGCTGCACGCGCGCGATCCCGGACGCCGCCTCGCCGCAGACGTACTCGTAGTGGTCGGTCTCGCCGCGGATGACGGCGCCCACGCAGGCGACACCCGCGTAGCGGCCCGAGTCGGCGCAGTACTTCGCCGCCAGCGGCAGCTCGAAGGCGCCGGGGACCGGATGAACCTCGCTCGAGGCGCCGGCCTCCTCGAAGACCCGCTGGGCGCCCTCGACCAGCCGGTCGGCCAGTTCCTCGTAGAAGCGGGCTACCGCAATTCCGTAGAGATCAGCCACCGCGTCGCTTGGGGGCCGGGCCCTCGCCGTGGAGGTCCGTGAGCTCCTGGCGCGCGCGGTCCTGGCGCCGCTCCTCGTGGATCATCTCCTCGTCCAGCGCCAGCCCCTGGTGGTGGAGCATGTGGCCGAGCTTCTCCTGCTTCGCGCGCAGGTAGTCGGCGTTGTGCTCCGTCGGCGGGTGGACGATCGGGAGCTGGTCGGTGACCCGCAGCCCGTAGCCCTCCAGGCCGACGATCTTCTTCGGGTTGTTCGTCAGCAGGCGGATCGAGCTCAGGCCCAGGTCGACGAGGATCTGCGCGCCGATGCCGTAGTCGCGCAGGTCGGCGGGCAGGCCGAGCTCCAGGTTCGCGTCGACGGTGTCGAGCCCGTTCTCCTGGAGCTTGTAGGCGCGCAGCTTGTTGAGCAGACCGATGCCGCGCCCCTCCTGGGCGAGGTAGAGGAGCACTCCGCGGCCCTCCTGCTCGATCCGAAGCAGGGCGTCCTCGAGCTGCTGGCCGCAGTCGCAGCGCAGCGAGTGGAAGACGTCGCCCGTGAGGCACTCGGAGTGGACCCGGACGAGCACGTCGTCCCGGTCCTCGATCTCCCCCTTGACCATCGCGACGTGGTGCTTGTCGTCGACCAGCGAGCGGAAGCCGACGACGCGGAAGTCGCCGAACTTGGTCGGCATGTTCGCCTCCACCACCCGCTCGACGAGCTTGTCGTTGCGGCGGCGGTAGGCGATCAGGTCCGCCACGGTGATCATCTTCAGCCCGTGGCGCTTGCAGTACGGCACGAGGTCCGGGACGCGGGCCATCGTCCCGTCGTCGTTCATGATCTCGCAGATCACGCCGGACGGATTGAGGCCCGCCAGCCGGGCCAGGTCGACCGCCGCCTCCGTTTGACCGGTCCGCTCGAGCACGCCGCCGGGCTTGGCCTTCAAGGGGAAGATGTGGCCCGGCTGGACGAGGTCGCGCGGCTGGCTGCGCGGGTCGATCGCCACCTGGATCGTGTGGGCTCGGTCGTGCGCGGAGATGCCGGTGGTGACGCCCTCGCGCGCCTCGATCGAGACGGTGAAGGCCGTCTCGAAGGCGGACTCGTTCTTGGCGGCCATCAGGTCGAGCCCGAGCTCATCGCAGCGCTCGCCGGTCAACGTCAGGCAGATCAGGCCGCGCGCGTGGGTGGCCATGAAGTTGATCGCGTCGGGCGTGGCGAACTGGGCGGCGAGCGTCAGGTCGCCCTCGTTCTCGCGGTCCTCGGCGTCGCAGACCACGACCATCTTGCCGTCGCGGATGTCCTCGAGGGCGTCCTCGATCGGGCTGAAGGGGACGTCGCTCATGCGGGCACCCCCCTGGCCACCAGCTTCTCCACGTACTTCGCCAGCACGTCCACCTCCAGGTTGACCGATCGGCCGGGCGCGGCGTCGCCGAGGTTCGTGCGCTCGAGCGTCTCCGGGATGAGCGACACCGTGAAGCCTTCGCCGTCGACGTCGGCCACCGTGAGCGAGACGCCGTCGACCGCGATCGAGCCCTTCTCGACGACGTAGCGCAGCAGCTCGGAGGCAGCGGCGATGCGCAGTACGCGGGCGAAGCCCTCCTCGCTCACCGACTCGATCGTGCCGAGCCCGTCCACATGGCCCTGCACGACGTGGCCGCCCAGGCGATCGCTCGCGCGCAGCGGCAGCTCGAGGTTGACCTTGTCGCCGTCCGCGAGCAGGCCGAGGGAGCTGCGGCGGAGCGTCTCGGGCATCACGTCGGCCTCGAAGCCGTCCGCGCCGACCGCGACGGCGGTCAGGCAAACGCCGTTGACCGCAACCGAGTCGCCCGATTCCAGATCGAGCGCCGCCCGGATGGCCAGGCGCTCGCCGGGGGCGACGATGGTGCCGGTCTGCTCGACGAGCCCCGTGAACACCCTCACCACTCCTCGAAACGCGCCGTCACCAGCACGTCGTCGTCGATCTGCTCGACCTCGGTGGCCCGCGCCTTCAGCGCGCCGGCGATCTTCTCGATGCCCTGACCCTCGAGCGCCGTCCGTGCCTCGCGGCCGCCGGTCATCATCGGCGCCACGAAGATGCGGGCCTCGTCGATCTCGCCCGCCTCGAGGAAGGCGCCGGCGAGGTGCGGGCCGCCCTCGAGCAGGATCGACTGGATGTCGCGCGCGCCCAGCTCGTCGAGCCCCTTCACGACCCGCGCGGCCTCGTTCTCGCCGCTGGCCACGATCACGTCGACGCGGGCGGCCCCGAGCGCCTGCACCGCGGTCCGCTTGGCCGCCCTCGAGGAGACGAGGATCAGTGGGACCTCGTCGGCGCTGCGCACGAGGGCGCTGTCGAGCGGTAGGCGCGCCTCGGAGTCGAAGACCACCCGGCGCGGCTGGCCTGAGACCCCCTCGATCCGCGCGGTCAGCCGAGGGTCGTCCGAGAGGGCGGTCCCGATCCCGACCGCGACCGCGTCCGCCTCGGCCCGCCAGCGGTGGGCGCGGGCGCGGCTCATCTCGCCGGAGATCCACTGGGAATCGCCGGTGCTGGTGGCGACCTTCCCGTCGAGGGTCATCGCCGACTTGAAGATGACGAGCGGCCGGCCGGTGCGCGCGTGCTTGCGGAACGGCTGGTTGAGGAGTCGCGCCTCGTGGGCGATCTCGCCGTCGAACAGCTCGACCGTGACGCCCTCGTCGCGAAGGATGCCGAGGCCGCGGCCCGAGGCCTTGGGGGTGGGATCGTCGGAGGCGACCACGACGCGCGAGAGCCGCGCCTCCAGGATCGCGTCGGTGCAGGGCGGCGTGCGGCCGTGGTGGGCGCAGGGCTCGAGGGAGACGTAGAGCGTGGCGCCGGCGGGGTCCTCCTCGCAGGCGGCGAGCGCCTCGCGCTCGGCGTGCGGCAGGCCCGCCTCGGCGTGAAAGCCCTCGCCGATCACCCGTCCGTTCTTGACCACGACGGCGCCCACGAGCGGGTTCGGGCTCGTGTGGCCACGGCCCCGGGCGGCCAGCTCCAACGTCCTCTTGAGGTGGCGCAGATCGCGCTCGGTGGCTGTCGTCGCCATCGGATTGACTCGCGAGTCAACGATACCAGCGGGCCTGGGGGCGCCAGACCGGTTGCCACTACTGTGCCGCGCGTGATCCGGGTCCCGCTGCTCGTCCTGATCGTCGCCGCGGGCTTCTTCCTGCGCGTCTGGCACAACCGCTACGGGCTGCCCTACATCTGGGGCATCGACGAGGGCTTCCACTTCACGAACCGCTCCGTCGACATGTTCCGCCACGGCCTCGACCCGGGCTACTACCAGAACCCCGCCGCCTACACCTACCTCGTCTACTTCCTGCTGCGGGTCATGTACGGCCCGCTCGGCTTCGTCTTCCACCTGCCCTGGGGCAACGTCACCCAGCAGTTCAACAAGAACCCCACGGAGATCTGGACCGCGGCCCGCACGCTGGCCGCCGCCCTGGGCGCCGCCGGGGTCGTGGCCACCTACGCGGCGGCGCGGCGCATCTGGGACGTTCGCGAGGGGCTCGTCGCCGCGGCGATCCTCTCGTTCGCCTTCCTGCCGATCGCCTACTCGCGGCTCGCGGTGACCGACGTCGGCTCGCTGGTCGGCGTGGCGCTGGCCCTCTGGGGCTCTGTGCGCGCCTACGAGGACGGCCGCCTGCGCTGGTACCTGCTGGCCGGCGGCGCGGCCGGGCTGGCGCTGGCGTTCAAGTACACGGGCGGCCTGGCCCTGCTCCCGCTGGCGATCGCGGCGGCCACGCGGCTCCCCGCCGACCGCGGCCGCGCGGCGCTGCGGCTGGCGGCAGGGGTGGGCCTGGCGCTCGTCGTATTCGTCGTCTGGAACCCCTACGTGTTCGGCTCGCTCGGCCACTGGTGGTCCGACCTGCGCGGCCAGGCCAAGGTGACCGCGGAGCAGCGCAAGCCGGGACAGCAGTCCGGCGGCTTCTCCTACTACCTCGACAGCCTCACCTGGGGGCTCGGCTGGGCCGCCTCGTTCGCGGCCTTGGCGGGCGCGGCGATCGAGCTGCGCCGCGACTGGCGGCGCGGACTGCTGCTGGCGGTCGTGCCGGTCGCGCTGTTCGTCTATCTCGCCGTCCAGGCGCGCTACTTCGGCCGCTGGCTGCTGCCCGCCTACCCGGCGCTGGCGATGCTCGGCGCGGTGGCGCTGACCCGCGCCGCCGACCTGGTCCCCCGCGGCCCGGCGGCCCGTGGCGCCGTGCTCGCGCTGATCACCGCCGCGGTGCTCGCCCAACCGCTGGCCGCCGACGTCCGGACGGCACAGGTCCTCGGCCGCCAGGACACGCGCCAGCAGGTGCGCGCCTTCCTCGCCCACCGCTATGCGCCGGAGCTGAGGGTGGCGATCGAACCCGCCGTGCCCGGCCGCTACTACCGCAACAACCCGGACGGGCGGCTGCCGCCCTGGCTCCGCCGCTGTCCGCGACGGGACGACTGGACCCGACCAGGCTGGTCCTACCCGGGACCGAACGGCACGCGCGTCTGCGGCCACTACCGGCCCGGC
>JBJMLJ010000354.1:0-4331 GCA_045805365.1 Thermoleophilaceae bacterium | reverse complement strand
GGGCCGGCCGGCTGGCGGAGCATCGTCGCCGCGCCGTCGGCCGGCGAGATCGCCTTCTGGCAGCAGAAGCGGTGAAGTATTTGCCTGACTAGTTATATAGCTAGTCGGGTATATTAGGCTGGTGACCACGACGTTCGAGGTCCTGGCAGAGCCCAACCGCCGCCGCATCCTCGATCTCCTGCGGAGCGGGGAGGAGCGGCCGGTGGGCGAGCTCGTGAGCGGCCTCTCCCTCAGCCAGCCGGCTGTGTCGAAGCATCTGCGCATCCTGCGCGAGGCCGGCCTGGTGGAGGTGAGGACGGACGCCCAGCGGCGCCTCTACCGGATCCGAGCCGAGCCGCTTCGGGACATCGACGAATGGCTGCGGCCGTACCGGTCGGTGTGGAGCTCGAGCCTCGACGACCTCGAACGCCACCTGGACGAGATGCCCGATCGCGATGACCGGAAGGAGTGAGCGACTTGGACTACGGAACGCTCGAACAGCTCGACGAGGGGCGCTGGCGGCTGCGCTTCACGCGCAAGCTCCCGCACCCCGTGGAGAAGGTCTGGCGGGCGATCACCGAGCCGGAGCATCTCGAGCACTGGTTCCCCACGACGATCGAGGGCGAGCGCTCGGAGGGCGCGCCCTTGCGCTTCTCCTTCCCACGCGGCGAGGCGCCCGAGATGGACGGTGAGATGCTCGCCTACGAGCCGCAGTCGGTCATCGAGTTCCGCTGGGGCCCCGACGTGATCCGGCTCGAGCTGCGTAGCGAGGGGGACCAGACCGTCCTCACCCTCCTCGACACGCTCGAGGAGCACGGGAAGGCCGCTCGCGACGGCGCCGGCTGGCACGTCTGCCTGGACAAGCTCAGCGAGCACCTGCGCGGCAGGGATTCGTCGACCGACTGGGAGGCCGTGCATCCCCATTACGTGGACGAATTCGGGCCCGAGGCGGCCACGATCGGCCCGCCCGGGTAATTTCGTCGAGACGAGCGATGAGTTTGGCCGCGCGTGCCGGTCTCTAGTCTCGAACACGACGACCAGGAGACCGTGAATGCCCGCTGACACCGCAAATCCCCGCTCCCGCTGGCTCGCCCTCTACGTGCTCTGCGCGGGCGTGCTGATGATCGTGCTCGACGCCACGATCGTGAACGTCGCGCTGCCGACGATCCAGCAGGATCTCGGCTTCTCCCAGTCCAACCTGGCGTGGGTCGTCAACGCCTACCTGATCGCGTTCGGCGGCCTCCTGCTCCTGGCCGGCCGGCTCGGCGACCTGATCTCGCGCCGTGGGATCTTCCTCGTCGGGCTGGCGGTCTTCTGCGCCGCCTCGCTGATGTGCGGGCTCGCGCAGAGCCAGGGGATGCTGGTGGGCGCGCGCTTCGTCCAGGGCATCGGCGGCGCGATGTCGTCGGCGGTCGTCCTCGGGATGATCGTCACGATGTTCCCCGAGCCCCGGGAGCAGGCCAAGGCGATCGGCGTCTACGCCTTCGTCGCCTCGGCGGGCGCGTCGGCCGGCCTCCTCGCCGGCGGCGTCATCACCCAGGCGATCAGCTGGCACTGGATCTTCTTCGTGAACCTGCCGATCGGAGTCGTCACCGCGTTCCTCACCGTGCGGCTGCTGGCGAAGGACAGGGGCATCGGCTTCGGCGAGGGCGCCGACGTCCTCGGCGCCATCCTGATCACCGGCTCGCTGATGCTGCTCGTCTACACGATCGTCAAGCCGGCGGCCGAGGACGGCTGGGGAGCCACCCGCACCCTGACCCTCGGCGCGATCGCGCTGGGGCTGCTGGCGGCCTTCATCGCCCGAGAGGCGACCGCGCGCAACCCGCTCATCCCGCTGCGGATCTTCCGCTCGCGCAACGTCTCCGGCGCGAACCTGATCCAGGCGCTGCTCGTGGCGGGCATGTACGGGATGTTCTTCCTCGGCGCCCTCTACCTCGAGCGCATCCTGCGCTACAGGCCCCTGGACATCGGCCTGGCGTTCCTGCCCTCGACTCTCGTCATGGGCACGCTGTCGATCCGCTACACCGAGCGCTTGATCATGCGCTTCGGCGCCAAGACGCTGATGGTGCCGGGCCTGCTGATGATCATGGCCGGGCTGCTCCTCTTCGCCCGGACGCCGGTCGACGCCAACTACTGGATCGACATATTCCCCGCGGTCGTGGTGATCGGCGCCGGCGTCGGCACCTGTTTCCCGGCGCTCATGACGATCTCCATGTCGGGCGCCACACCCGAGGACGCCGGCCTCGCGTCAGGGCTCGTCAACACGACTCTCCAGGTCGGCGGCGCGCTGGGCCTGGCAGTGCTGGCGACCCTGTCCACCACTCGCACCGAGCACCTGCGCGAAGCGGGCAACTCCTTCGCCTCCGCCCTCAACGGCGGCTACCACCTGGCCTACCTGATCGGCGCCGCGCTGGTGCTGGCGTCGCTCGTCATCACGGTCGTCGTGCTGAAGCCGGTGCAGCAGCCGCAGGCGGCCGCCGGCGACGAGCGGGCGCCGAGTGGCGAGCCGGCCTACTCCGAGGCCGGCTAGTGCGCCGCGGCCCAAGCGCTAGGCGTCTCGCACGGCCTCGTAGGTGAGGAAGGCCACGTCGTCGCCGGTCTCGCCGGCGACCAGGCGCAGGGGTTTCTTGTCGCTGGTCTCGCCAAAGAGGCGCTCGCCCGCCCCGAGCACCACCGGGTAGACCATCAGCCGCAGCTCGTCGACCAGGTCGTGCTCCATCAGCCCGCGCGCGAGCTGGATGCTGCCGGCGACGACGATCTCGCCGTCCAGCTCGTGCTTCAGCTTCGAGACCTCCTTCACCACATCGCCCCTCAGCACGGTCGAGTTGTTCCAGTCGGGATCCTCGAGCGTCGAGGACACGACGTACTTGGGCAGGCTGTTCAATCTGTCCGCCAGGGCGCCGCTCCGGGATGGCCACCGCGCGGCGAAGAACTCGTAGCTCCTCCGGCCCAGCAGCAGGCCCTCGGCGCCGACTGCCTCCTCCAGGGCGGCCTTGCCGACCGCTGGGCGGTCGGTGATTCGGCCGACCCAGCCGCCGAGCCTGAAGCCCTCGTCACCCGAAGGGTCCTGGGCGACTCCGTCGAGCGAGACGTTCTCGCTGATGACGATCCTTCCCATTTCGGTTCTCCTTTGTCGCTCGTTTGTTGAGGCGTCTCGCGCGACGGAAACTGAGCGGTCGATTTCAGGTCGATGCGAGGATCCCCGCGTGACGGAGCCGACGATCGCCCGTGCGCGCGCCGGCGACGAGGATGCATTCCGCGAGCTGATCGATCCCTACCGGCGTGAGCTCCAGCTGCACGTCTACCGGATCGTCGGCTCGGCGCAGGACGCCGAGGACCTGCTCCAAGAGACGCTGCTCGCCGCGTGGCGGAGCCTCGACCAGTTCCAGGGGCGTGCGTCGGTCCGTGCCTGGCTGTACCGGATCGCCACCAACCGGTCCCTGGACGGGCTGCGTGCGAACCGGCGCCGCCTGGAGGAGATGCAGAGGTTGACCGAAGTGCCCGAGCCGACCCGCCGAGGCGAGCCGGTCTGGCTCGAGCCCTATCCCGACGCCCTGCTCGAGGGCATTCCGGACGGGGCTCCGGGACCGGAGGCGCGTTACGAGGCCAGGGAGGCGGTGGCGCTGGCGTTCGTCGTCGGCCTTCAGCATCTCCCTCCGCGGCAGCGCGCCGTGCTCGTGCTGCGCGATGTCCTCGGGTTCCGCGCGGGCGAGGTCGCCGAGATGCTCAAAGCCAGCGAGGCATCGGTCAACGGCCTCCTCCGCCGCGCGCGTTCGGCATTCGAGTCGCGCCTGCCGGCCGCGGGACGCGAACGGGCGCCAGTTCCGAACTCCACGCTCGAGCGCGACATCGTCGGCAGTTTTGCCGACGCGGTCGAGGCCGGCGACGTCGATGGCATGGTCGCCCTGTTGACCGACGACGCGTGGCTGACAATGCCGCCCGAGCCGCACGAGTACCAGGGCCGCGGCGCGATCGGGGTGTTCTTACGAACCCGGGAGGTCCGCCGCGGCGCGATGCGGCTCGTGCCAACGCGCGCCAACACCCAGCCGGCGTTCGGCTGCTACCTCCCCAACACCGACGTCGCGCGGCCGTACGCGCTGTTCGTCCTCACCCTTCAGGCCGACCGGATCTCAGCCATCACGTGGTTCGCCGACGGCAGCGTCTTCCCGCAGTTCGGACTGCCGCGGACCCTGCGCTAGGAAAGCCCGATGCGGCTAGGCGCGGAGCTTGTAGCCGCTCGCGAACAGGCGGTAGTTGAAGGCGAACAGGCCGGCCGTGGCGAGCGTCAGGAGCAGTAGAGACAGCGCGACGCTCGTCTCGGTGTAGCCGAGGAAGCCGTAGCGGACCAGCGC
>JBJMLJ010000353.1:0-4919 GCA_045805365.1 Thermoleophilaceae bacterium | reverse complement strand
TCGGCCTGAAGACCGGCTACACGGAGGCGGCGGGACACTGCTTCGTAGGGGTCGCGCGGCGCCACGGGCACACGCTGGCGGTGGTGCTACTGAACTCGCCGAACCCCTTGAAGCACTCGGCGAAGCTGCTCAACGAGGGCTTCGGGCACGTCTGAGCCTGTGCCGGAGCGCAACGCCGGTCGCGGCCATGCCGCTCCCGAGCGCTCCGATCACCGCGACCGCGAAGCCGGTGAACGGCAGGCCGCCGCCGTGGCCACCCGAGCCGCCGGCACCGCCTCCGCCCGAGCCGCCGCCGGCAGATGCGCCGAGCGGAGTGCCCGCCAGGCCACCTGGAGCCGAGTCCCCGCCGCCCTGGGTGGCGGGTAGCGTGGCCCCGCCGGGCACCGTGGGCGAGTCGCCCGTGGGCGTGGTGCCGGCACCGCCAGCGCCGCCTCCCGGCGCGGTGGTCGGCGTCGAGCTGCCCGCGGCGCCCATGCCGCCGAGCCCGACGTGGGCCATGACGGCGTTGGCCTCCGTCAGCGAAACGAGGTCACCATAATCCCGCACCACAGGCGGTGCGTAACCCTGCCCTACGCCCTCCATGACGGTGGCAGGGTATGGCACGTAAGGGCAGCCTGCAACCCCCAACGGGGGGACGGGGTATCACGTCGTACCATCTCAGGCGAGGGGCCATAGCTCAGCTGGAAGAGCGCTTCCCTTGCACGGAAGAGGTCGCCGGTTCGAGTCCGGCTGGCTCCATCGGGTGAGCGAACCGTCCTCCCGCCCCCTCGGCACCGGCGATCTCGACGAGTTCCGGCGGGCCGGGCACTCCTTGATCGACGCCATCGCCGACCATCTCGCGGCGCTCCCCGCGGGTCCGGTCTGGCAGCCGCTCCCGGACGATCTGCGGGCGGCGCTGCTGGCGCTGCCGCTGCCGGACGGGCCGAGCCAGCTCGAGCCCCTGGCGGAGACGATGGTTCGCGACGTTCTGCCCTACCCGATGGGCAACGGGCACCCGGCCTTCTTCGGCTGGGTCAACCCGCCGCCGGCCCTGGCCGGTGTCCTCGCCTCGCTCACGGCGGCTGCGATGAACCCGAGCGTCGTCGCCGGTGACCACGCCGACGTGCACCTCGAGCGAACCGCGCTGCGCTGGCTGGCCGAGCTGGTCGGCTACCCGCACGAGCCCGGCGCCGGCCTGCTGACGAGCGGCGCGTCGGCCGCGACGATCGTCTGCCTCGCCGGCGCCCGCAACCGTGCGGCGGCGGCCGCCGGACACGACGTCCGCGAGCAGGGACTCGCCGGCGGGCCGCGCCTGCTGGCCTACGTGCCGGAAGAGGCCCACAGCTGCGTGCCGCGCGCCCTCGAGCTGCTCGGCTTCGGTTCCGCCGCCATACGGCCGCTGCCGCTGGCGGGCGGACGGCTGGACGCCCGGCGTCTGCGCAACGCCATCGCCGCCGACCGGGCCGCGGGGGCCACGCCGGCGCTGCTGGTCGCCTCGGCCGGGACGGTCAACACCGGAGCCATCGACCCGCTCGACGTTTTCGCCGAGGTGGCCGCCGCCGAGGATGTCTGGCTCCACGTGGACGGCGCCTACGGCGCCTTCGGCGTCCTCGACCCGGCGATCGCCGAGCGTTACCGAGGGATGGAGCGCGCCGACTCGCTGGTGCTCGACCCGCACAAGTGGCTCGGCGTCCCCATCGACGCGGGCAGCGCCCTGGTCCGTCGCGCCGGCGATCTGCGCGACGCCTTCAGCGTCCTCCCGCCCTACCTGCGCCAGGACGCGGGCGACGAGGTCGGCAGCTTCGCCGAGTACGGCCTCGAGCAGACGCGGCCCTTCCGCGCGCTCAAGACCTGGGCCACGATCGCCGCCCGCGGCCGCCGGGGCATCGTCGAGCAGGTGGTGCGCGCCAACGCGCAGGCCCGCGAGCTCGCCGCGCTGGTCGAGTCCGAGCCGTCGCTCGAGCTCGCGGCCGCGCCGGAGACGTCGATCGTGGCCTTCCGCGCCCGGCCGGACGGCGTGCCGCCGGAGCGGCTCGAGGCACTCAACCGGGCGCTACCCGAGGCCGTTCAGGCCCGTGGCCGCGCCTTCCTCACGGGCACGGTCTTCCAGGAGCACGAGACGCTTCGGGCCTGCATCCTCCACCCGGGCACTTCCAGCGCCGATCTCGAGACTCTGGTCGCGGAGGTCGTCGCCGCCGCCGCTCGGCTGGAGAGCTAGGCGCTCTCGACGCTCGTGGACCGGCGCTCTTCGACGACTTCGCATCAGGGACCGCGCGAGCTGCGGGGAGCCGCCGGTGGTCAGGAGTTTGCCGCAGACTTCAAGAGCGTCGGGTCGTGGGAGCAGATCAGGCGGACGTCGTCTCGATGCTCACGCGCCAGCTCGCGGAGCCGCTCCTGGTTGTGGCGGCGCCTCGACTCGTCCACCACGGTGAGCCGCTGGAAGAGGCGCAGTCCGGGCGGGCAGGAGGGCGGCGTGGCGACCTCCTTGTGGTGGAAGAAGGCATCGCCGCAGTGGAACAGCCAGCCGTCGCCCTCGTTCACCGCGATCCCCGCGTGCCCGCGGGTGTGGCCCACCAGCGGCACCATCGCGATCTCGGCGTCCACGTCCGGCAGCAGGCGGACGCTGTCGAAGCCGAGCCAGCTGTCGCCGTCGACCTCGTGCTCGACCCAGTTCGGCCCGTGGGCCCACTGGGCGCCGATGTAACGGCTCCGCTCGCGCATCGAGGGAGAGGTCGCCGCGGCCAGCTCGGGCGCGAACACGTGCACCTCGGCGTTCGGGAAATCGGAGAGGCCGCCGGCGTGGTCGAGGTCGAGGTGGGTGATGAGCACGTGGCGCACGTCGGCCAAGTCGAAACCCAGGTCCTCGATCTGCCGGACCGCTGTCTCGGCGACGTCGCAGATCGGCCTCACGAGCGCGCGAAAGGGGCGGCCGAGGCGGCCCGGGTCGGCAGCGTCGCCGGTGCCGAAGCCCGTGTCCACGAGGACGAGCTCGCCGCCCGCCTCGATCAGCAGGCAATGCGCCACGAGCTGCGTAGTCGCCACGAGGCCCCCCTCGCCGGCCAGCATTCGAGCGCCCCGGGGACACATCGTCCCGCAGTTGAGGTGGTGAACCTTGATGGCGGCAGCTTATGCTGGATCCGATCTCCGTTCCGAGTGAGACGATCCGGGGAAGGTGAGCGGAATGGCTGACCGTACGGCGACGCCGTCGAGGACGGACGCGCCACCGCCCGACGAGCCCGCCGAGGTATCGAACTACGAGATCGTCGAGCAGTACTTCGGCGAGGCGGCGAAGCGCCTCGAGCTGCGCGAGGACCTGGCCGCGGTCCTGCGCTCCTCCTACCGCGAGGTGCAGGTCCAGATTCCGGTCAAGCTGAGCGACGGCAAGATTCACGTCTACGCCGGCTACCGGGTCCAGCACAACGGCGCCCGCGGCCCCTACAAGGGCGGGATCCGCTTCCACCCAGAGGTCGACCTCGATGAGGTTCGCGCGCTCGCGGAGCTGATGACCTGGAAGACGGCCATCGTCGGGATCCCCTACGGGGGCGCCAAGGGCGGCGTCAACGTCGACCCGCACGAGCTCGAGCGCGGAGAGCTGCAGGCGGTGGCGCGCTCGTTCATGGACAAGATCGAGAAGGTCCTGGGGCCGACCCGCGACATCCCCGCTCCCGACGTCGGGACGAACGCACAGACCATGGCCTGGCTCATGGACGAGTACGGAAAGCTGCACGGTCACACGCCCGCCTGCGTCACGGGGAAGCCGATCGCCCTGGAGGGCTCCTACGGGCGCGAGTCGGCCACCGGCAGAGGCGTCGTCTACATGTTCCGCGAGGCGGCGCCGCAGATCGACCTGACCCCTTCCGACACGCGCTTCGTTGTCCAGGGCTTCGGCAACGTCGGCTCCTGGGCCGCGCGGATCATGCAGCAGCTCGGCGCGAAGCTGGTCGGGGCCTCCGACGCCAGCGCCGCGATTCGCGCGAGCTCCGGGATCGACGCGGAGAAGCTCTCCGCCCACCTCCGCGAGGGAGGGTCGATGGCGGACTTCGAGGCCGACGGAGTCGAGCGGGTGAGCCCGGTGGAGCTGCTCGAGACCGATTGCGACGTCCTCGTTCCCGCGGCGCTCGGCGGCATGATCCACAGGGGGAACGCCGACCGCCTGGGCTGCCGCATGGTGGTCGAGGGCGCGAACAGCCCGACCACCCCGGCCGCCAGCGCGATCCTCGAGGACAAGGGGATCCTGGTTGTCCCGGACGTGATGGCCAACGCCGGCGGCGTGGTCGTCTCCTACTTCGAGTGGGTCCAGAACCTCCAGCACTTCCGCTGGGACGAGCGCGAGGTCAACGACCGGCTGGGCCGGATCATGCGCAAGGCCTTCCGCGAGGTGTCCGTGAGGGCCCGCGAGCAGCGCGTCTCGCTGCGTATCGCGGCGTTCGAGCTGGGCATCGAGCGGGTCATGGACGCAGCCACGACGCGTGGGTACATCAGCTAGGGGCCGAACACCCGTCTAGGGGCGGGTGGCCTTTCTAAGCGGTTCCCTTCAGGCGGCCGACGACCGTTTTACGACGGCATGGAGGGTTCCGTCGAATAGCGGCACGGGACGCCGCTGAGTTGCGAAGGCGGGGGTCGCCGGGGCGGGCGACCCCCGCCGCAACTCCTTCTGCGAGGAGCGGAGCCGGGGCGTTTGCCCGGCGAGCGCCGCAGCACGAACTACTAGTCGAAGTCGAGGTCGCGCGAGTCGTCGCGCGGCGGCTTCTGCTCGGACCAGAGCTGGTCCACTTCGTCAGCCGGCTCCTCAGCGAAGTCGGCTGCCTCCTGCTCGGCCGGCTCCGCGGCGGGGGGCGGGGCGGGTTCTTCGAGCGCCGGCTCGCCGGCCGGCGGCGTGTCCTGAAGAGCCGGCGGCTCGGGCGGCAGCTCCGGCTCGGACGGCAGCTCCGGCTCGGAGG
>JBJMLJ010000352.1:0-6195 GCA_045805365.1 Thermoleophilaceae bacterium | reverse complement strand
GTCGCGGTGGACGAACTGCATCCGATCTAGGCGCAACTCGGCGAAGCCATCCACGTACATTCGGGGACAGAATCGAGCGAACCGAGGACAACTCAGAGGGGCAGTCAGGCCGCTCAACCAGAGGGAACCCACGGAGCACTGGGCCGATCCGCCTTCAATTCGAAAACCCCGCTTTAGCGGCGCTTTCTGAGGGTGAGCGACGGGACTCGAACCCGCGACCGCCTGGACCACAACCAGGAGCTCTACCAGCTGAGCTACGCCCACCAGGTGGGTCGAATCTACCAGTGGCCGGTGCCGAGGCTGAGCGCGTCCAGCAGCGCTTGGACCGCCGCGGGATCGAACTGGCTGCCGGCGCAGCGGCGCAGCTCGGCGACCGCCTCGTCCTGCGGCAGCGCCTTCCGGTAGGGGCGGTCTGACGTCATCGCGTGGAAGGCGTCGCAGGCGGAGATGATCCGCGCGCCCAGGGGTATGTCGGGGCCCGCCAGCCCGTCCGGGTAGCCGCCGCCGTCCCAGCGTTCGTGCGCGGCGCGGATAAGGGGCAGCGACGGGCGCAGGTGCGGGACGCGCTCGAGCATCCGCGGGCCGACGATCGAGTGCAGCTTGACCTGCTGGAACTCCTCGTCGGTCAGCCGGCCGGCCTTGTTCAGGATCTCGCTTGGAACGGCGATCTTGCCGATGTCGTGGAGCAGGGCGGCGTGATGCAGCGCACGCAGCCGCTCACCTCGCAGTCCGAGGCGCTTTCCCACCCGCTCACACAGCCCGGCGACGACCTCCGTGTGCTCCGCGGTGCCCGGATCGGTCGCCTCGAGGGCGTCGGCGAGAACGGCGAGGACCTCGGCCGTGGCGTCGTCCCGCGGGTGGGTTGCCGAGTGACCGCCCTTCATCTCGTAGAGCCGGTGATCGGCGACGTTCATCACAGCGTCCTTCTGGCGTCCGTCGACGGGCCAGACCGCGACGCCGTGGGAGGCCGAAAGCCCCGGCGTCCCCGCGGCGACGCCGTCACATGCCCGGTCGGCGACCGCGATGGTGGCCTCCTGGTCGGTCGTGGCCGGCAGCAGGAGGGCGAACTCGTCGCCGCCGATCCGGAACGCGACGTCCGACGCCCGGCACGCCGCCGTCAGCGCCTTCGCGGACTCGCGCAGCGCGCAGTCGCCGGCGGCGTGCCCCTCGGCGTCGTTGATGCGCTTGAAGCGGTCGAGGTCCACGAGCACGAGGCTCCAGCCGCCGCCGTGCCGCTTGCAGCGGTCGATCTCGCGGCGCAGCGCCGCGTCGAACTCGCGCCGGTTGAGGAGCCCCGTGAGCGGATCCCTCGCGGCCAGCCGCTCCTGGGCCTCGAACAGGCGCGCGTTGGTGAGCGCGATCGCCACCTGGACGGCGTAGGAGCGCAGCAGGTCGACGTCCCGGGGAAGGAAGCTGTGGGGGGCGGCGGCCAGCGCGACGAGCGCGCCGAGGACCCGGCCCCGGTAGACGAGGGGCGCGCAGCAGAGCGAGCCGAGCGGCATCGACTCCTCGTGCGCGGCGAGCTCGAGAGCCGGGACGAGAGTCGTGTCGTCGATCACGTCGGCCTCGCCGCCGTCACGGGTCCGCTCGCCGAACCAGCACTCGAGGGCCCGCGTGGTGGCGGGTGGTAGTCCGGAAGAGCTCCGGCACTCGACCTTGCCGTCCCCGTCCTCGACGAGCAGCGCGAACTCCTTGCCGCGAACCGCCGCCTGCGCGTGCTCGGTGATCTTCTCGAGCAGCTCGTCGAGGCGCAGCTCGCCGACCAGGTCCTGGAGGGAAGCGGCGAGACGGTCCGCCAGCCGCGACTGCTCCACCAGGGCCTGCTCCAGCTGGCGCCGGCGCGTTCCGGCCCAGGAGCGGACGCGCCAGGCGGTGGCGCCGGCTGCGACTGCCGCCCCGACCACGCCGAGCGGCACGAGGGCCGGCGCCAGGAGCGCGGTGCCTCCGATCGAGGCGGCGCTCGCCGCGACGGCGCCGGCCATCGCCCGGCCCGTCGAGGAGTGGGCGTCCCAGGAGATGTCGTAGACGCAGTCATCGGCCTCGCCGCGCGCGGCGCACACCGGGTGGGAGATCCGCGCCCGCGGAAGGCCGAAGATCTCCGGAGCGCAGGAGAGGAGCCCTACGTTGTAGTCGCAGTCGAGGGGGTGGTAGGGAACGTCGGCAACCGCAAAGAAGCGGATGCGCGCGCGCGTCCGGCGGAGCTCGAGGAGCTCCATCCCCTGGACCGTGTTGAACTTCGCGTTGGCCCGGACCACGTTCTTGTAGAGCAGGGCCGGCGTGCCGAGGGCCCGGAGGGCGGCCTTGAGGCCGTCGGCCACCCCGAGCTCGAGCGCCGTCTCGCCGACGCGACGCATGACGTGGGGATCGTCGAGCACGTCGCCGGCCGCCTGGAAGAGGGCGATCTTGGTCGCGAACGGGAACCAATGGCCCTCGTCGCGCATCTCGCTCTCGCGGCCCTCGAGGCCGCAGCGCCGGAGGACGTCTTCGACGGCCTCGTGGCCGCCCTGACGCTCGACATAGGCGAGGACGAGCTTCGAAGTGATGCCGCTCGTCTCGCGCGCCTCGATGACCGGGATCGCGTCGATTCCCGACTCGCGGGGTCGCGTGACTGGAGGAGCTCCCGTCCCCACCTGGCTTGTGTCGGCATTTGGGCCGAGGAGCCTGAGCGTTCAGGCGATCGGCTGGTCGTCCGCCCAGGGATGGGCACGCTCGAGCTGGGCGCCGAGGGCGAGCCGCGCCGGGTCCGCGCCGCGGGCGCCGATCAGCTGCACCCCCCGCGGCAGCTCGCTAATTGGGCGAGACCGGCAGGACCGGGGCCGTCTCCTCCTCGGCGACGGCCTCGACCACCTCGTCCAGCTCACCCTCCTCACGAGCGCAGACGATTCGGAAGCGGCCGGTGCCGAGCTCCGGGTTCGCCCGGACCGGCAGGCCCCGGATCTGATCCCAGCCAAGCCGCTCGACCTCGAACGGGCTCAGCTCGACGGCCACGGCCGGCCACTCGCAGCTGGCGTTGTGGTGGTCGATCGCCTTGGAGATCGCCTCAAGGTTCTTCGCCTCGGCGGAGCTCATCGGGAGGCGGGCTGGCCCAGGACCTTCGTGTAGTGCTCGATCGTCTTGGCCAGGCCGGTGCGGAGGTCGATCTCCGGCTCCCAGCCGAGCAGGTCGCGCGCCTTGGTGATGTCGGGCTGGCGGACCTGCGGATCGTCGACCGGAAGCGCCTCGAAGACGATCTCGGAGCGCGACTCGGTCAGCTCGACGATCGTCCGCGCCATCTCGAGCAGGCTCATCTCCGAGGGGTTGCCGATGTTGACCGGCTCGTGGACCTCCGACTCGGCCAGAAGCACCAGACCGCGGATGAGGTCGTCGACGTAACAGAAGCTGCGGGTCTGGGAGCCGTCGCCGAACACGGTGACCGGCTTGTCGGTGAGCGCCTGGCCGAGGAACGCCGGAACGGCCCGGCCGTCGTTGGGCCGCATCCTCGGCCCAAAGGTGTTGAAGATCCGCGCGATGCAGGTGTCCACGCCCTGCTGGCGCAGGTAGGCCATAGTCAGCGCCTCGGCGTAGCGCTTGGCCTCGTCGTACACGCCCCGGGGGCCGATCGGGTTGACGTTGCCCCAGTAGGTCTCGGGCTGCGGGTGGATCTGGGGGTCGCCGTAAACCTCGGAGGTCGAGGCGATCAGGAAGCGGGCGCGGTGCTTCTTGGCCAGACCGAGCGAGTTGTGGGTCCCGTACGCGCCGACCTTGAGCGTGTGCAGCGGCAGCCGGGCGTAGTCGATCGGGCTCGCCGGCGAGGCCATGTGGTAGACGAAGTCGATCGGCTCGTCGATCTCATAGTGGCTCGTGATGTCGAGCATCTCGAAGCGGAAGTCCGCCCCGTTCTTGATGTGCCGGATGTTGTCGAGCGACCCCGTCTCGAGGTTGTCGATGCAGATGACCCGGTGCCCGCGCCCGAGCTGGTAATCGCAAAGATGGGAGCCGAGGAATCCCGCGCCGCCCGTGACCAGTGACGTCGGCATGTCCGGAGAGGGTACATCGAGTCCGACGCAAGGCGAGCGCGCGGCGGCACCTTCCGCCGCGCTCGCCGCCTTGTGAATTAAGGATTGGATACCCCGCTCTCCGCAGGGCATTCACGAAGTTACGGATGGGCGAGTACGACCGTCAGCGGCACCACCGCCGCGGGCAAATCGCCCGTCTCGAACGCCCTCGCGCCGACGTCGTGGACCTGCTCCATCCGCTCGAGGAAGGGGTCGGCCGGCTCGAGGAAGCCGATCCGCGCCGTGCGGTAGTGCATCGGCACGACCCAGCGAGGCCTCAGACGATCGACGATCTCGGCGGCAGCCTCCGGGCCGATCGTCGGGCCGGCGCCGACGGGGACGAACAGCAGGTCCACGCTCCCGATCGCCTCGGCCTGCTCCGGCCGCAGCGCCGCCTGGCCGAAGTCGCCGAAGTGGCACACGCGGACGCCCTCGAGCTCGAAGAGGAAGATCGTGTTGGGGCCCCGCTGCGTCCCGGCGGCAGAGTCGTGCTCGGAGGCCACGGCGAGCACCTCGCCCAGCGGCGACTCGAGGCGGCCGGTGGTTTGCGAGTCGCGACCAGCATCCGTGGGGCCGGTTTCAAGCCGACTACGGACCGGTAAATGCGGAGCCGCGTGGGCTACCGGGCGCGTGCTGCCCTGAGCGCGCGCTCGAACGTCGCGGCGTCGGCCGCGTAGGAGTCCATCCCAACGCTGCGATAGCCCTCGAGCGCGCGGCCGGCGAGCTCGAGGGCGCGCTCTCTGTCGCCGGGCCGCTCTCGCGCCATGAGCATCTGGGCGTAGTCCCGCTGCGTGTGCGCCAGCCAGGGCCGGGCTCCGATCCGCGCGTTTAGCTCGAGTGCCTGCTCAAAATGGCGCTCGGAGTCGTCCCAGGACTCGCTCGTGGCCGTCAGCAGGCCGAGGGAGCGCGCGAGGGCGCCGGTGCTGATAGCCGCAATCGCGATGGCGACTCGGTCGCCGTACGACTCCAGCTGCCGGTAGAGGCGGTCGGCGCGCTCGACATCCTGGAGAGCTGCCGCCGTCTCGGCGAGCAGGGTCATGGCGACGAGCCAGTCGTCGTCGAACGGCAGCGCCGCGAAGTCGTCTGCCGCGAGGTCTTCGAGCGTCTTGCTCGCCTCGGCCGTGTGTCCCAGCTCTGCTGCCATCTGCGCGACCGCGCAGCGGTAGATCGGGTATTTCGGGAACTCGTCGACCGAGTGGCGTACGAGCTCTTCGACCTCTTCGAGCCGGCCCTGCTCGCGGCGAAGCATGTACAGCTGCACCCCGTGAGAGAGGGAGGCGTTCCAGATCGGCCCGCGCTCACCGAGGCTGCGCGCGTCCGCGATCGAACGCTCCGCGTCGAGCAGCTCTCCCTCGAGTAGCGCCACGAGCCCGCTATACACCGCGGCGACCCAATTTTGCGAGGGCTGTCGGAGCTTCTCGGCGAGCTTCGCCATAGCCGCGATGTCGGCCTTGGCGCCCGCCATGTCGCCGAGCTCGATCAGGGCCGCGATGCGATATTCGTATCCCTCCGCGGCTCGCTCTGGATCGCCGGTCTCCGTAGCCAGCCCGACGAGCTCACTCGCCAGGCCCACTTCCTCCTGGGCGAAGTCGGGCGAGTGCCGGGCCACGATGTAGCCGCTGATGGCGTACGCCAGGGTCTCCGGGTCGCCGATGCGGCGAGCCATCGTAAGCGCCTGCTCGCTCAGCGACCACTTTCTCTCCAGCGGGAAGCTGGGGTCGCGCAGCGGACCACCCGCGAACCGAGCCAGCAGCCTGACCCGTAGCCTGCTGTCCTCCTCCCCGACGGCGGCGAGCGCGCGCTCGAGCAGTGGCACGTGATCGACATCGCCCCTCGGGAACTCCCAGACGAACCGGCCGCCGTAACCCAGCGCGGCCCTCGCCAGATGCTCCGTCAGCCCGAGGCGTTCCGCCAGGTCGGCCGCCTCGCGGAACGTTTGCTTCGAGGTCGCCGTGTCCCCCGCCCTCGCCTGGGCGTCCCCCAGCGCGAGCAGCAGCTCGCACCGCTGCAGATCCTCTCCGAGCAGCGGCAGGGCCATCTCATAGAGGCGCGCGGCTTCCTCATAGGCGAGCTGCATCGCTGCCCGGTCTCCCGCCTGCCGGGCATAGTCGATCGCCTTGTCGGAGCCCGCCGCGGGGACGGCCGCGAGAAAGTGCTGCGC
>JBJMLJ010000351.1:0-2914 GCA_045805365.1 Thermoleophilaceae bacterium | reverse complement strand
GCCAACCTGCCCGAGTCGCCGCCGGCCACGATCGTCCATGGGGACTACCGGCTCGGCAACACGATGATGTCGGACGAGCCGCCGGCCCGCCTGGTGGCGATCTTCGACTGGGAGCTGTCGACGATCGGCGACCCGCTGGCCGACATCGGCTATCTGACGATCACGTGGGTCGAGCCCGACGACCCACAGGCGACGATGTTCAGCGCGCTGACTTCCGTCACTACGCGCGAAGGCTTCCCCACCCGCGACGAGCTGATCGCCCTCTACGAGGAGCGCACAAAGCGCTCGATGTCCGACCTGCGCTGGTACCAGACGCTCGCGCTCTGGAAGGCCGCCGTCTTCATGGAGGGCAACTACAAGCGCTTCCTCGCCGGCTCGACCGACGACGAGTACCTGGGGCTGTTCGACGAGGGGGTGCCGCGCCTGGCCGAGGCAGCCTGGGAGGCCGCCAACTCCCCGGCCCCAAAGACGTGAGAGAGGATGCTCCGGTGCTCGCCGGGCCAACGCCCCGGCTGCGCTCCTCGCCCGGCCTTCTCGTCGACTTCGGCGGCGTGCTCACGACCAACGTCTTCGAGTCCTTCCGCGCCTTCTGCGAGGACGAGGGCCTCGACCCAAACGCCTTCCTCGACCTGTTCCGCGGCGACGGCGGCGCCCGCAGCGACCTGAGGGAGGTCGAGGTCGGCAAGATCGACGAGGACGAGTTCGCGCGGCGGATCGGCGGACGGCTCGGGCTCGACGACACCGAGAACTTCATCGACCGCCTCTTCGCCCGGATGGCGCCGGACGGGGCGATGGTCGCGGCCGTGAAGCGGGCGAAGGCGGCGGGCGTCCGGACCGGCCTCGTGTCGAACTCGCTGGGCTCGGGCCGCTACGACCGCGAGGCATTCCCCGAGCTGTTCGACGGGGTCGTCATCTCCGGCGAGGTCGGCTTCCACAAGCCCCAGCCCGAGATCTACCGGCTCGGCGCCGAGCGGATCGGCCTCCCGCCGGAGGAGTGCGTCTTCGTGGACGACCTGCGTGAGAACTGCGAGGGCGCCGAGGCCCTCGGGATGACGGCGATCCTGCACCGCGGCGCCGACACGACGGTGCCGGAGCTCGAGCGCCTGCTCGGCGTCGATCTGAGCTGAGTTAGACTCGGCGGCGATGTCCGGGGACGTGGCAGGACGTCCGCCCGGAGCGATGGAGGAGCGCCGGCGGCTATCGGAGCACGCCTCGCAAGAGGCGATCCTCGACGCCCTTCTGCCCGCGCAGCACACGGTCTACGTCAAGGACCGCGACGGCCGCTTCCTGATGGTCAACGCGGCCGGCGCCGCGACCCTCGGGCGCACCCCCGAGGACCTCGTCGGCCTGACCGATCGCGAGGTGATCCCCGGGGAGCTGGGCGAGCGGATTCGCCGCACCGATCTCGAGATCATGGCGTCGGGTGAGCCGCGGACGCTGGAGGAGCCGGTCATCGTGGGCGGCGAGCTGCGGACCTTTCTCAGCACCAAGGCCCCGCTGCGGGATCCGGCGGGCGAGGTGATCGGCTTGGTGGGCGCCTCGACCGACGTGACCGCCCTCAAGGCCGCCGACAAGGAGGTCCACCGCTCCGAGATCCATCTGGCCGAGGCCCAGGCCCTGACCGGGATCGGCAGCTGGGAGTGGGATGTGCGCAGCGGCGAGACGCGCTGGTCCGCGGAGACGTACCGGATCCTCGGGCGCGATCCGGCCGACCTCGAGTCGACCTTCGACGCCTACATCCGCTGCATCCATCCGGACGACCGCGCCGCGGTGGAGGCGCAGGCCGGCCGGGTGACCGATCCCGACGGGGACGGCGCCGGCGCGATGGAGTACCGGATCGTGCGGCCCGACGGGGAGGAGCGCGTCGTCAGCGCGCGCGGCCGCGTCTTCTTCGACGTTGACGGAACCCCGCTGCGAATGGTGGGGGCCGTCCAGGACGTGACCGAGCAGCGGCGCGCCGAGCAGGAGATGGCTGCGCGCGAGCAGCAGCTCGGCGTCGCGCAGGAGCTGACCGGGATCGGCAGCTGGGACTGGGACCCGGTGGCCGACCGCGTGACGTGGTCGCCGACGCTGCACCGGATCTTCGAGGTCGCCGAGGACGGGTTCGAGGGAACCATCGAGGGCTACCTCCAGCGGGTCCACCCGGACGACCGCGACGAACGGCGGCGGCTGATCGAGCGAGCACTCGCCGGCGAGGACCCCGGCGTGTCGGAGGAGCGAATCCTGCGCAGCGACGGCGAGGTGCGGATCGTCCGCTCCCGGGTTCGCGTCGTCCGCGGCGAGGACGGGCGGCCGCTGCGGCTGATCGGCGCCTGCGAGGACGTGAGCGAGCGGAGGCAGCGCGACGACGAGCTCGACCGGCGGTCCCGGCGAGAGGCCCTCGTCTCCCGTATCGGCCGGATGGCCCTGTCCGGCGAGGACATCCGGCCGGAGATCTCCCGCGTGCTCTCGGACGAGCTCTCGATCGACCTCGTGCGGGTGGACGACGAGCTGCGGGTGGCGCCTGGGAGCTTTGCCGATGCCCTCCTGACAACCGGGGATCCGGTGACGGTCCCGGATTGGTCCAAGGAGACCCGCTTCGATCTGCCGGAGGACGTGGGTCGCGACATCGCGGCCAGCGCGGGCGTGGCGATCCGGAGCTACCGCGGACCGAGGGGAACGCTGGCGGTGCACTCCACGGAGGCGCGCCACTTCGACGCGTCGGAGCTGTGGCTGATCGAGTCGTTGTCCCGCCTCATGGGCGAGGCGATGGAGCGGATCCGCGCCGGCGAGCGGATGCGGATCCAGGCCCTCAAGGACCCGCTCACGGGGCTTCCCAACCGGGGCCTCCTGTACGACCGGCTCCGGCATGCGCTGGAGCTCGCCGTCCGCCACGAGTCCAAGCTCGCGCTCCTCTTCATCGACCTGGACAGGT